>JBEBIF010000030.1:0-18844 GCA_040080515.1 Chitinophagaceae bacterium
AGGTACAGGTATGGACGGGTTTTATTTACGAAGGCCCTGCAATTGTAAAAAGAATTTGCAAATCATTATAAGCAGTTATTGAATGGAATATTTGTTTACCTCAGAAAGTATCATCAGTTTTTTTATTCTCGTAGTGCTCGAAGTGGTACTTGGCATTGATAACGTTATTTTCGTCAGCATCATACTGAACAGGCTGAAGGGCAATAAGGAACAATCAAAAGCCCGCCGCTTCTGGATGATCTCCGGTATCATCATGCGGAGCTTATTATTGATGGGATTAGGTTGGTTGCTGGCCCAAAAAGGGAAATACATTATTCCTGAAAATTGGTTTGGAAAAGGATTCGACCTCGCAAGCCTTGTTATGCTATTCGGGGGACTATTTCTTATTTATAAATCGGTGATGGAAATACATCACAAACTGGAAGGGGAAGACCCGAACGAAACATTACAACACAAAAAACCAATTTCCTTTGGCAGAGCTATTGGCCAAATTGTTTTGATTGATGCTGTGTTCTCTTTCGACAGTATCATCACTGCCGGTGGTACGGCCAAGCATGTGGAGATCATGATCGCTGCGGTCATCATCGCCATGATCATCATGTTTTTATTCAGTCCCAAAATATCTTCCTTCATTCATAAACATCCAACGCTTAAAATGCTGGCCCTTTCCTTCCTCGTGATGATTGGTATCAGCCTGATCATAGAAGGATGGGATAGTGAGGCAGCACATCAGCTGCACCTGAAAAATTATATATACTTCGGTATGGCTTTCTCTTTTATTGTGGAAATGCTGAACATGACGATGATGAGCCGTGCTGCCAGGAAGAGGAGACATGTGGTACAACTGAATGAACCGGTGCTGGAAGAAGAAACAGAAAATTTATCAGACCAGGCAAAGTAAAGTAGCTGCCACCACCCCGGCTGTTTCTGTTCTCAATCTTGTTTCACCGAGGCTAACCGGGATGAAATTATTTTGCAAAGCCAATTCAATTTCCTTGGGAGTAAAATCGCCTTCGGGACCGATGCAGATGAGGGAATGTGGAAATGTGGAAGTTTGAAAATGTGATAATGCCTGTTTGTTACCTTCAATACAGTGAGCTATGAAGTTGGCGCCATTTTCACATTTCCACATCTTCACATTTTCAAATTGCTCCGGTTCTCGCATTACCGGCAGCCAGCACTGCTGACTTTGCAGCATGGCACTGATACAAATTCCGTTCATCCGGTCGTAGCGGAATCTTTCTTTCTCTGTTCTTTCACAGATCAGCGGAATGATGGCACTCACACCGATCTCTGTTGCCTTTTCCAAAAACCACTCGAAGCGACTGGGGTTTTTGATGATAGAAATAGCGATAGTTATTTTTTTAGATGATAACGGATAGATGACAGATGATAATACTTCCACTTCACAGTGTTTCTTATTGACTGTGGTAATTCCGCAGGTCAATAAATTCCCTTTCCCATCTGTCAGGTTTAATTTCTCTCCGGTTTTCATACGCAGCACCTGCACCACATGTTTGGAGGTGTCTTCATCCAGCACTATTTGTTGCTGTGCTTCTTCGTAATTGCTGATATAAAAAAAAGGCAGTGCCATGCAGATGATAGATGATAACTGAGAGATGATAGTTTCTTATAGATTAAAATTTCTTTGGAGAAATAGAGTCCTGGGTATACGGGAAATTTTTTACTTTTAATATCATCAGTATTTAGAGCACTTATCATCTATCCACTATCATCTATCATCTAAAAAGGTGTTTCCTCATCATCCGGCGGCAGATCATTCATGCGGCTCCCTGTTTGTACAAACACTCTTGCTCCATCACCTTCCGCATCAGGCACTGGCTTCCAGCTACCACCAGGAAGCCCGATACCATTATACGGATCATCATCCCAGCCAGTAAATTTCTGTATGTGCAGCAGGGCTTTTAGCTTGATCGTTTCCAATGTACCATTCCGGTGTTTCGCAATTTTTACTTCTGTCAATCCTTTTATATTTTCTCCATCGGCACTGGTGGTAATATCATAATATTCCGGACGTGACAGGAAGATAACCATGTCCGCATCTTGCTCGATAGCTCCTGATTCACGAAGGTCACTCAGTTGTGGTGTTTTAGCCCCGTCTTTGGCGCCACGGGTTTCCACGGCACGGCTTAACTGTGACAGGGCGATGATGGGCACATTCAATTCTTTAGCAAGACCTTTCAGGTTCCTGGAGATGTTACTGATCTCCTGTTCCCTGTTGCTGTTGCGATTTTCACCGGTGCCACTCATCAATTGCAGGTAGTCAATAATAATAAGTCCAATATTATGCTTGTTCTTTAAGCGACGGCATTTGGCCCGCAATTCAAAGATGTTCAGTGCAGGTGTATCATCAATAAACAACGGGGCTTGCGCCAGCCGCTGAATACCCCTTGCATACAATTGCTTCATTTCATGCTCTTCCAGTTTGCCCCGTGCAATTTTTTCCAGCCATATCTCACTTTCGGCAGAGAGGATACGTTGTACCAACTGTCCGGCACTCATCTCCAACGAAAATAAGGCTACTGGTGTTTGCTTGCTGGCATGCATCACGGCATTGCGGGCAAGGTTCAGGGCAAAAGCCGTTTTACCTACCGCAGGCCTGGCAGCTAAGATTATTAAGTCAGTATTCTGCCATCCGTACGTTACCCTGTCCAGGGCAGCAAAACCACTTGGTACACCCGTCACCTCTTCGTTCTTATGGCGCAGGTCTTCTATACGTTGAATGGTTTTTACCAGTACAGAATCGATGGTATCAAAATTCTTACGGAGGTGATTGTTAGTTATCTCAAACAATTTGCTTTCTGCATCATCCAGCAGATCGAATACATCGGTGGAATCCTCGTATGCATCGCCGATGATCTCGCCGCTGATGCGGATGAGTTCCCGTTGAATGAATTTTTGCAGGATGATCCTGGAGTGAGCTTCTATATTGGCAGAAGAAACAACCGTGTTGGTAAGCTTGGTAACATAATAAGCGCCGCCAATCATTTCCAGTTCTTCCCGGAAGCGGAGCTCCTCGGCCACAGTGAGAATATCAATAGGCTGACTCTTATTGGCAAGGCCCTGCATGGCTTTGTAGATACGCTGATGCGCTTCTACATAAAAACATTCAGGTTTCAATATTTCTACCACCGTATCAAAAGCACTTTTCTCCAGCATGATGGCGCCCAGTACTGCTTCTTCCAGGTCTTTGGCCTGGGGGGGTACTTTGCCATATACCATAGTGCCAAGGTCAAGAGAGGATTTCCTTACTTTCTTACGGTCTTTATTCAGGTTGGTCAGGTCCATGTGTTCGGTTAGGGCGATAAAGAGTTAATCCATTGATTGTTTACCAACCTGCCTGTCGGCAGGCAGGTGACCTATGGCGCATTTTCCAATATAGCTTTAAGAAATTGTTATCTCTTGGTTAGTGGAATGTTTCCGTTCAGTCAGACAACGAAAATAAAGGTGTGGGACGAATCAACAACTCTTTTAAAAAACTTTTTCTTTCTGCACCAATTTTTCACCGCTGAAACAGGGTTATCCACATTGCTTTTTTGTGCCGGGTCATCTACAATTTACCAAAAAAAAGCAAGTGTTTTTGTAATTAGTTATGCCCAAGTCTGCAAAAGAAAAGACATTAAGATCGCCAAAGCCGTACCAGCAGGGGCATACAGCAAACCCTGCAGTATTATCCCGGATAATGGCCAGTTCAAAAAAGCCATTTCATTACCAGGCCCCAAAAAAGCCGGTCTGTTCCATACTAACCAGCGTTTGAATAGAAAAGAGGGCTGTTTCCGGTGCCAAAACGGCCCGGAACTCAAAAAATACCATGAAATGAGTATTGACTTGTATCAATGCTTCCTGCATATTGCAGGTACATTGATGCTTCAGCGAAAAAGCCCTAGCCGCATGCATAATGCGATAACCATAAGCCTTTCAACATAAGGTCCATTCAAGAAGCATCGGAAGCCCCGCCTTTATAAGCGGGGTTCTTTTTTGAAATACCATAAAATGGGTATTGACATGCCTATGATCGTTGTGTAACCTTGTTGCCAACCTTCCTTCTTTTGAAAATTTATTGCCTGCCAGGGTGAAAACACGGGAGGAGAATGGGTGGAATATCCATGAATGAGTTGAAACTTGTATTGGATCTTGCTATTAATAATTCAACAAGCAAAAACGCATACATTTTAAATTCAAAACACTTCGTTATGAAAAAGATACTATTACTTACCAGCCTTATTTTCTTACTCATACACAGTGGGAAAACGCAAACGAGTAACTTGATCAAAAAAGATTTTATTACCGGAACGGATGTGACTGTACAATTATATGACTACCTAAACAAAAAAACGCTGCCAGATAGTGAGGCCAATAAGCTCATCTTTCCATCTAATTGGAAATTTAGAGTAGTCGGCATTACTGACAGCAATACGATTATTGTAAAACAATGGGCCAGTAGGAAAAATCCAAATTCAAACGACAAAGACACAAAATACTCTCCAAAATATATAAGAAAAACGAAAACAAAAACTTATCTTAAACAGCTGCCTGACACCACTGTAGCCTATACTTCAGATAAAAACGATAATCAATTCTTTACAATCCCCTTGTCTGAATTTGATACAAAATGTGACCCTTACTTTGTAAAAGGTATTGATTTCACATTTGGTGTCATGACCATCCCAATTAAACTCAGAGCCAGGTCCAAAAAATCCGGGACTTTATTCGAATTCGAAGAAAAATTCAATATAGGCATATCAGCAGGGATAAAGTTTAGTTTCAACAGCCGAAAAGATAGAAGCCTGAGCTTCTTAGCAAATACAAGCGTTTCTACTGTCGGAGTTGATAGCCTCAATACAAAAGGATTTCAAAAAGAATCGACCAGTTCTGGGGCATTCACTATTGCCACTGGCTTAGTTTTCAAGCAAGATGATTTTAACATTGGTCTTTTTTTAGGATGGGATAAAGTACCTGGAGTGCTTGGAAGAAACTGGACTCATTATGGCAAGCCCTGGATAGGAGTTGGAATAGGGTTCTCATTATTCACAATAAGCTTAAAAGGAACTGAGTCAGGAAAACAATAAAAAAGCAACTTAATAGAATAAAGTAAAAATTAATTTCAAAACAATGCGTTTTATAGGTGGTTGCTTCCAAATTCCGGCAGTCACCTTCCCCCAAAATACCCTAAAACTAGTATTGACTTGCCCTATCCATTGTCGTAACCTTGTTCTATCCGATTCTCGGGAAAACGATGCCAGGCACCGGGCATTAGATATTGACTGATCATATATATTCCTTAAACTGAATACTATTAAAGCATTCCTTATGCCCACACTGGTCACCACCTACCAAAGCCTGTCGGAAAGAACAAAAGCCATCATTGTGTTTGCTGCTGTTGTGCTTTCTGCTGTAATGATCTTCCTGGTGGCCAGCGGGCAAATGTCACGGGAAGCCAAACGGATGATGAGGCCCTATGAACAATCACAACAACTGATCAATAAGTATATCGACAGTTTAAAGAAACCAGAACACCTCAGCGAAAAACAATTCACCACGTTTAAAACCCAGCAGCAGATCCTTTCTCTTCGTAAAAGCCATTACCTGCAACTGAGCCGCTTATTCTTCAGGAATTATTATGGTGTTCTGATCGTCACTATGCTGTTTTCCTGTATTGGAGGTGTAGTGCTTTTTATCATTATCAATAAGGGGTGGGGCGGTGCTAAAGCTTCACTCCGGGCTCTTTTCCTGGGCATCCTTATGGTGGTTACGTTCTGCGGTTTTTTCCCCCCGGTATTTAAACAACAGGAAAATTTCAATGAAAACATCAAGTATTACATGAATTACACAAAAGCGGAACTGAACATCATGAACCAGCTTTCAAGATTGGAGAACTTTCAAAACTTTACCAAAAAAGAGAACCCCATTCCGGCCAAAAAAGGAGTACCGGAGATACGGCTTGATACCGCTGCCTATTTGTTTGCAGCAGATTCAATGATCGATCTGAACACCGTAACGATCAACAACCTCACCAACTATGTACTTACTATTGATGCCAACGAAATAAAGTCCATCGGTGATGTATATAAGATGGTGGCTAACAGTACCAGCGGTAATGATACCCTGGGCTGGAAAAAATGATCCCTGCTGCCCTAAAAAATACCCAAAACAGGTTATTGTCTTCCTCCTTTCAATACCTGATATTTACTAACTTCCTTTTGAAATAACAGCCCCGGTGAAAACACGGTCGCTAATCAGGTGCTTCCCTCCCATTCCACCAGGAAGGAAAGCACCAATTTTAGTGTGCTTTATAAACAGCAAAAACCAATGTAACCATGAACGCTTTTCTCGAAACCGGTATCTCGCTGGTATTGATCTTTTTTATCTTCAGTATCATCACCTATGTCATCCAGGAACTGATAGCCGTAAATCTGAAATACCGCAGTAAAATGTTGTGGAAATCACTATGGCAACTGTTTGATGGCAAAAAACTGGAAGGACGGACAAAACTGATGCGTGCACTGCCGGACAGCACCGACGACAACATTGAATCCTTTTACAACCACCCACAGATACAGATCCTGAAAAAAAACCTGGACAATAAACGGCTGCCCAGTTATATACCGGCGGCCAATTTTGCCCTTGCTGTAATGAACCTGGTGTCGGCAAAAGCAGCAGCCAACAAAGACAAACAAGTAGTAGCGCAAAGCACTACTATGGATGATTTTAGAACAGGCCTGCAAACATTTGTAAACAGCGGAGGCAGTCTGTATGCCGTACTGAAAAACCTGGCAGATACTTCCTCCACCCTTGCTGAACTGCAGCAAAAAATTGAAGACTGGTTTAATGGTTACATGAAACGGGTCACCGGTTGGTATGAGTCGCATACCGTAGTATCCATACGGATAATTGCCCTGGCGGTCACCCTCATCTTCAATCTCAATGTTATTAAGCTGGCCAAAAAGATCTATAAAGATGGGAAATTGCGTAGCAGCCTGGTAGCCATGGCCGAAAGGATAGTTGACAAACCCGAAGCTGTTACTCAATACTACACCAGCAGTTTTAAAACGATCAGTGCAGAACAGGACAGCCTGTTTAAAATGAAATGGGATGCAGATACCACTATTGAAGGAAGAAAAAAGATACTGAAAGAAAAAGAAGATACGATGGCTGCACTGGCAGGACGATATACGGAGAGAAACATTGTGGCTATGCATTCATTGGTCAGCCAGTTAGATTCTGCTAAACTGCCGCTGGGCTGGAAAGAAGGAATGTTCTGCGAAGAAATAAAAGGAAAACCCGGTAGTGATCAGGGCATAAATTTTTTCCTGATGCTGGCCGGTTGGTTCATCGCTGCCTGCTGCATTTCCATGGGTGCCCCTTTCTGGTTTGATATGCTAAATAAACTGGTGAATGTACGGCGAACGGTGCTTTAGCCGGTAACCAAGAGTACCCTGTCTTATTAAAAAATATTTCTTTAACCTAAACCTTGTTTTATGCCAAACTGGAAACCAATCGTAGGATTAAGCTTTACCGCTGATCAATTCGACACTTATTGCCACTCATTACAATGGACAGGCTGGCGGCCTTCCTTTATTGTACTGCACAATACATATGTTCCCGACCTGGCACTACGTCCAAATGGCTTTACAAAACAACATATGCTGAACTTTGTCAGCTTTTACCGTGACCAGAAAAAATGGAGCGCCGGACCACACCTTTTCATTGATGATAAAAAGATATGGGTATTTACTCCGCTTACAATGTCAGGAATACATTCTCCTTCCTGGAATAAGCTCGCTTTAGGTTTTGAAATGCTGGGCAATTATACCACGGATAGTTTTAGTTCCGGGAGAGGGCTTGCCGTAAGACAAAATGCAGTAGCTGCAATAGCCAGCCTGTCTGCTGTGCTTGGACTTAACCCGGATAGCCTGCGCCTGCACAAAGAAGACCCTGCTACAACACACAAAACCTGCCCGGGAAAAAATGTAAAGAAAGCAGAAGTCATTGCAGACGTAAAGGCCCTGATACAAAAACGGCACGGCGGAGATCATTCCTGACCACACACCTGCTATTGCCCCAATCTTTCTTACAAATAAATTCACGGATATGCCAAACATGAATTTCTCCATCGATCTCCACTGCCATCCGCAATACAAAGCGTTTGCGAAAGCACATAAAGAAACCGGTAAACCGCCGGAACCACAAAGCACTTCTGCCAGTAATAAATCCAGCCTCTGGTATTATAATCCGCCATCACTGGGTGATAAGTTGCTCAACATCTTCTTAAGCGTTAGTAAGTTTTCACAAAACAACCTCACGGCTTCCCTTTATGGCCGGCTGATGGTGCTTACAGTAGGCCTCGGAGCCACCGAACAGCCATTCTTTAAAAACAAACTGGGCACCGGGCTTATCGGTGATCTGATCGATGATTTTGCAGCAGGCTTCGGTCGTCCCCGAATCAATGCCATACAATCCATAAAAGATTACTGGAAAGATTTTATGAATGAAATGAAGTTCATGAAAGAATGTGAGAATAATCCCATCAGGATCGACGGTCATTGGTTTACGTACCGGCTGCCAAAAGATTTTAGTGAGCTGCAGCAAAACATAACAGATAATGATCACCCGAATGCCGGAGCCAGCACTTCCACTCCGTTTGTAATATCATTGATCTGTGCGGTGGAAGGATTACATGTTCTCAACTGCGGGTTAGAAAATCCGTGTAATCCGGCTGAAGTAAAGAAGAATGCAAAAGATCTGAAAAAGCTGCCGCATGCGCCCTGGTTTGTTACATTCAGTCATCATTTCTTCAATGAACTCTGTGGCCATGCCCGCAGCCTTCGAAAAGAGATCGGGAAGCTGACCGACCAGGAAAATATGATCAATACAGGTTTCACACCACTGGGAGAAGATGTGCTGGATATCTTACTGGACAATACGAATAACGACCGCATCCTGATCGATGTAAAACATATGAGCCCGGTTGGACGCAACCGCTTTTATGAGTTACGCAAAACCAAATACAATAGTGAAATACCTGTCATTATCAGTCATGGCGTTTGCAATGGATTACCAAAATATGGCGACACGGTATCCAACTACCCGGAGCTGGGCAATACATTTATCAACCCGATAGAAAATGTTACCGGCGGAGATGGAAAGTTCAAAGATCATAACCTTATCAATTTCTATGATGATGAGATCATTGAAATGGTGCAGAGTGCCGGCATCATAGGCATTCAGCTGGATGAAAGAAGACTGGCCAATGATGATACGATCCGAAGGGTAAAACACTCGTTGTTTAAAAACAAGATCATGCACTATCGCAGTGAATTGGTATGGAAACAGATACAGTATATAGCAGAGTTGCTGGATGATAAAGGATTGTATGCCTGGGGCAATATGGCGATCGGTTCGGATTACGATGGCCTGGTGGACCCGCTGAATGCATTCTGGACCGCTGAAGAGTATGATGACCTGGCCGGCTACCTGGAACGGCATGCTTTTAATTACCTGAGAGATCACCCGGAAAGGCTAAAACATTCTTTTAATAAAGTAAGTGCTGATCTTATCATCCAGAATATATTCTGCGAAAATGCCTGGAGTTTTTTACGCAGGTGGTTTTGATTGATTCATTAAATTTATAGTATGACAGAAGAAACTAATCCTGCAGCGGCAACAGCAAATACTGAAGAAAAATACCCGATCATCAATTGCCATACGCATGTTTTTACGGGCAAGCATGTGCCTAAATTCCTGGCCAAGTCCATCCTGCCGGAACCTCTGTACAGGTTTCTCAACTTCAACGCAGTATTCAGGTTCGTACATTGGTGGTTTTCCAAAGGGCCGGGATCATGGCCTATGAAAGGATGGTACAAAAGAATTGCCAAATGGATGTATAAAACGAAGATGCTGATTGCCCGGCACCAGTGGTTGTCTGTCATTAAATCACTGCTTGCCTTGTTTTTAATGCTTCAGTTTATTGATATTGTTTGTCACTGGCAATTTCCGCCTTCAAAAGAGTATTCCTCCTGGTGGATGACAAAAGTGTTTATCCCTTTTCACAATTTGCTGGAAAAGATATATGTGTTACCTCATTACAAAAGCAATTGGTTCCGGGGACTAATGGTATTAATATTATTTGTCTTCTTCCAGTCTGGCCGCAACCTTATCATTTTTGTTTTAAAAAATACCGTGAAGTGGCTGGGAAAAATTCCAGGCAAACAAACCAAAGAAATGTTTCTCCGTTACCTCACCATTGGCCGGTTTACCATACAGAATGATCAGGGCACCGTGTTAGGTCAACTGAAAAGACAATACCCTGAGGATACTGGCTTTGTTTTACTACCTATGGATATGGTATATATGAATGCGGGCAGCGTAAGGGAACCTTATCCCGAACAAATGGAAAAATTAGCACTGCTAAAAGAGAAAAGGCAAAAAGATGATGGAACGCTGACGCATCATATACACCCATTTGTATTTGTGGACCCCAGAAGAATAACAGAAGATCCCAATTATTTCAGATTTGAGCTGGTAGAAGGTAAAATAGTATTGCTTGATTGTTTTATTAAAGAATATATTGAAGTAAAACATTTCAGTGGTTTTAAAATATACCCGGCACTGGGATATTTTCCATTTGACGGCCGGTTGTTGCCTTTATGGAAATATGCGGCAGAAAATCATATTCCCATCCTCACTCATTGTGTAAGAGGACCTATGTATTTCCGGGGAAATAAGATTCCAGATTGGGATCAGCATCCTGTTTTTAAGCAAGCAATGGGCAATAAGACATATGTGCCCTTGTTGCTTCCAGAAAGAAAAAATGATGCTTTCAGTGCCAACTTTACCCATCCGATGAATTTTTTATGCCTGCTGAAGAAAGAATTTTTGGCCCTCGCTATTGTTGACGCACTAAAAAAAGATACCACCGATATAAGGGTGAAAGATATTTTCGGGTTTGATGGTTCGACAGACCCAGGAAACCCTACTGTAAAATATGGCCTCGATGATTTGAAAATTTGTTTCGGCCACTATGGTGGTGGTGATGAATGGAACCGGTATTTTGAAAAAGACAGGCTTGGTTACAGTAATGAATTGTCGCAAAATCCGGATACCGGAATTGACTTTATTAATTTAAAGGGCACGACTACACCATCCCCAGGTAAACCCGAACAGCTATGGAAATTCACTGACTGGTATTCTATCATCAGCAGTATGATGTTGCAGCACCCGAATGTGTATGCTGACATCAGCTATATTCTGCACGCCGATGCTGAGATATTACCGCTGCTGAAACAAACGCTGCAAAACAAAGGGCTGCGGAATAAAGTATTGTATGGAACGGATTTCTATGTAGTGCGCAATCACAAAAGTGATAAGAATATGCTGGCTGATATGATGGGCGGATTGGACGTAGCAGATTTTGATGTGATAGCAAGATATAATCCCCGGAGGTTTTTAAATCTGCCTTTCTATATCGGAAAACCCGGGAAGTGATTCTTATTATCCGGTTCCGGTTTGATAATACAGAAAGAAGAAGAAGACAGTTTATGTTATATCAGGTTATTTTCTTTTAAAAAAGGTAGTATCAATTGCCGGGCCACAGCTGAAAACCGCTTATCGGGTTTTGTAAGATCAGACAATGCATTGATCTGCGTTTTAAGTAAGTCATCAAATAATTGCTGGCTGACTGCATCATTATTTTTTTTAGCGTTCACCAGTCCTTCAAACATTTTTTTGGCTTGTGCTATCCGTAATAAAATATCCCTGATCAGTTCCTGGCGCTCTTCTACCAATGGTTTTCTGAATAATGCAAATACTTCAATGGATTTTTCTCCCTTTATACTTGGCTTTTTTGTTTTATCGTCAATTTTTGCTTTTGGCACGCCATTGTCCTGGTACACCAGGTGAAGCTCCGGATCATCAATGCAGGGATTGATGAGCAAACGGGCCTCTTCATCACTCATCAACTTTTTCTTTAAAAGAGCCTGGTCCGCCTCATAGGCTTTACAGCGCTTTGATTCATCCAACAGTGGAAACTGGTCAAGTTTTCCCATAGCCAGGTCAGACCCGTCCAATACCTCCTGTGTTGTTTTCCTGTTGCAATTATTGCAGGAGAGCAGCAAATTGTCCCAGTCTGCCGCCAGCCAGAAGTATCCTGGTTTTTGCAGGGTATTATCCGACAACTTTACTTGCCCTTTTGGCCGAAAGTGCTCAATATCCCCGGTTGTTATTGAGATGATCTTATTTTCACAATAAGCGCATTTCCCGTTGAATAGTTTTGTAAGCGCTTTTTTTACCACCTTATCACTGTACACTTTGAATTCAAAGGGCTTGTCTTTTTCCGGCGATGAAAAATGTGCGATCGCCTTGCTGATCTCTTCAGCAGCTTTTCCCTTTGGATCGGTGAGGATCTTAGGAACAGTAACCTTGGTTCTGTCTATAAAAATCATGCTTTCTGTTCGCTTTTTTCATTCCACATTTCCCGCACTCTTGCTTTTACTTCCTCTTCAATTTTTTTCTGTGCAGAAGAAGCAGGTGTTGGTTGTTGGGTTTCGGCCTGCTTTTCAACTGTTTTTACTTCTGTATTCACAGTTGTCTTCACATTATTGATTGCTATCACTTCATCCACGGCTTTATATATCAGCGACTCCCGCCAGGTGGCGCCGAGATGCGTAAGTGGTTCCAGTGTCTTTCTTAATTTTTCAATTTTTTTCTTCTGAGCGTCCGTTGGTAATGGCCTGCTTAATAAATAATAGTACTCATTAAATTTTTTCTCCAGCACCGGGTCCACCACCGTGTTCAGGCCAAAGAAGGGACTGGTGAGCAACTGATCGATCCGGTATTCACTTGGATCAGGAAGGTCTGTTATGGTAAATACTTTGTGTTTTTCATCCTTGTTGAACACTACTACTTCTCCTTCCTTCAATCCCCGCAAACAAAGCGGATCATGTGTGGTTACGATGAACTGCAGTTTGGGGAACACATTTCTGAAACGTTTTACCACTTCCATACGCCAGCGGGGATGCAGGTGGGTGCCGATCTCATCCAGCAACACGATTCCTTCTGCCACTTCCATCGTAGTATTCGCCTGTATCAGCGTCCGCATTATATCCACCGTTACAGCGATCACAGATTTATAGCCATCACTTAGTTCATCCAGTGTGTCCGGAGGTTTGTTGGTGTATTCCACATATACTTTACCATTCCGCCGAACCAGTTTTTCTTTGTTGCTGAACAAGAGCAAGTCTTTAATGGCAATAGCCACCTTATCAAACAGCTTTTCATCTTTGATGGAGAGTATCCATTTCCGGGCATCTGTAAGGGCATAGCTCGGATCAAACATATTCTTTGTCTTTACCAGTCCCCGCACTGCTTCTTCCCTAAAGCTTCCGGTCTTGAACAACCGTGTAGATCCGTATGCCAGTAAAAAAGAAGGAGGTGAAGGATGACTATGTTTTATTCCTGCATGACGGGATGAAAAGGTCATGGTTATCGGATCGTCGCTTTCCTTAGTACATATTTTTACAAAGCCATCCTGGGTTTCATGCCGCAGGATATCTTTTGCTTTTAGTTTTGGACCAGAAGTTGCAAAGTACTTGCTGCCCATCAGGGCCATAGATATAGCCTGCAACATAGAACTTTTACCAACACCATTCTCTCCCAAAAACATCAGCCAGGATTCATACTTATTTTTTGAATCCGGAAATAGCACTTCCACATCCTCCAGTGCCTTAAAATTCTTAACGATGATCTTTTCAAGGTTGATGCGGTTGGTGATCTTAACCTGCTTCAGTTTTCGGGTCACCGGTTTTTGCTCCGGAGTACTGCTTTTTTGAGGATTATAAAAAACACTGATCAGTTTTTTTAACTGAAGGCGATATGGTTTCAGTTTTGCCAGAAATTCCTGGTTCAGTTTATCAGAGCTGTGGTTGTGAAAAATAAAATCCGTTACTTCCTTTTCTTTCTCCAGCCATGTTATGATAAATGCCCGCTGTGCAGCGCTAAATGGCCGTTGTGGTCTTTCTTTTCCCAGGTCTTCCAGCACCCGCACTACATTCCTGATGATCTGGGTGTAAAGATTACTGGTAACCACTTTTCGTTTCAACTCTTTTGTTGCCGGCAAAAGTTCTGATTCCAGGTGATCGAGAATTTCTTTGCGTCTGCTGACAAGGAAAGACCTGTTCAGGTTGAGCAATTCAAGGGTAGTTTCTCCTTTTTTGGTAATAGACATAACCTTCCCGTTAGGTAAGAAATTGAGATGCTTCTCCGGTCTGTCATTACATGGGTCAATAAGTAATGCCTTTTCTGTTTTAATCGTTTTATCATAAGCCGTCAGTGGTTCTATCCGTTGTCCATCCACCGGGAACCAATTCAGTTTGTGTTTGTTGCATTCCTGGCAACTGAGGTACATATTATTCCAGGTGTAGGCAAGCCAGCCATAATGAGAGGCTGAAAATTCATTATCCAGTCCGCGGGCAGAGGTGCGGGGACGGAAATGGTCAAAATCGCCATAGTATATATCACCTACTATACTTTCACAATAAGCACATTTTTTGGAAAACAGTTTGTCAAGTTCTTTTCGCAACGTACGTAACGTTACCGCACCCAATTGAACATATGGGAGTTTTAGCTGCCCTCTCTCTTCCACAGGTATTTTGTAGAAGTCAAGAATAGCTTTCCTTGCCTTTTTCATTACAGGCGAACTGAAAACTGCAGGTGCTGTCTTAGGTCTTTTAATATAGATCATTTCTCATCAGCGTTTTAGTTTGTCATGACCGTTCATGATAAGAAAAATTACACCAATTTTTTCAGATACGTATGGTGGAAATTTAAGATCGCCTTTCTCTTTTTCTCTATGCCAGTCTGTTGCAATATGCGTTTTCAATACAGATAAAACAATACCCTTTTTTAGGTATTTCTAATAAAAAAAAGGAAGCCGAAGCTTCCTTTTACCAATCCATCAGATCAACCAATAAGTAGTTATTTTCTTACCACAAATTTTACTGTTTTCTCCTTAAGCGTTACAGAAGAGCGAAGTACCAGCAGGTACATTCCGTCTGTAAGAGAACTTATATCCAGCCGGATAGTGTTGCTGTTAACCAGTTGCTGCAATACTTGTGCGCCCCTCATGTCATATATCGCTACCCGGTCATAATCGTCGGGATTCACCTGGCTTACGGTAAGTTGGTTTTGTACCGGGTTAGGATAGATCACCAGTTGTTTGGCAGCTATTACTTCATCTTTTGCTTCTGTGGCTTCTGTGGCTGCCGTCATTGCTTCAGGCATTGCTTCTCCTTTGTTATCACATCCGTTATTATTCTGACCAAAGCGTACCGCAAAGGCCCGGAAGTACGTACTGTTATAGGTATAAGGGTCAAAGTCATTGGTGTTACCGATCGTTATCAATTGCCCGGTACGGTCTGTAAGTCCATCCACCAGGGTGTGAGAACGCTGGTAACCGATGCTATCGGGACCATTGAATCCGCCATCGGTTTGACCATTCTTTTTTATCCGAAGCACTACACCTTTCGACAGGTAAAGATTATTCATTCTTTGTCCCAGGGCATAAAACCGGTCAGATTCATCAACAACCAGTTTTGAAAGCATACAGCTATCATTAGCGTAAGAAAAGGTCCGGTTCCATAGTATATTACCGGACGAGGAATTGATCCGGCTTATTACACATCGCTGATCTCCGTTGGCCATATACTGTGTCACCATACTGAAAATGCGGTCATTATTATCAATTGCCAGGTCATTTAATTGAAAACCCATTGTTGAAAAATGTGTTTTACTATATATCTGGTTTCCGCTGTTGCGGGAAAGTTTATAGAGGTACATGCCCTGCGCTGTATCGCCAATCGTTTTACCGCCATACAAAAGCAGGTTGCCATCATCGTCCAGTTTTGTCAATAAATTGAATCTGCCGGGATCTGTTTCAAATGTGCGATTACTTAATAACGCACCTGAGGAGCTGTATTTCCTGATCCTCAATTGCGGAAAGAAGGTATAGAAATCTTCTATCACCGTCACTTTACCGGAAGATGGGTCTACCTGGAGATGTGCAAAGGAAGTAGCCGAATTCTCCATGCTTTTCCATTTTATATTCAGGTTTTTATCCGTTTTCAAAACAAAGGAAGCCGGGGTAAAATCATCTCCATTTGGATACTGTCCGTCGCCGGTCAGGTAAATATTATCCGACTCATCCTTTTCAAATACATTGATATTGAAAATGGAAAAGTTATTGGGCAAAGCAATTTGCCGTTGTGCTTTTACCACCAGGTTGGTGTCCAGCTTATAAAGGGTAAAGCTGGCATCCTGTCCGGCAGGAAAACTTCTTAGTAAAACATACATTGCTTTACTCCGGCTGACCCGCATTTCGGCGGAAGCCCATGTACCGGAAACAAAAAATGTTTTTTGCTCTGTACCATTAATATGCGATTTGGCGATCTTCCAGGTGTACTCTTCGTTGTTGCTTGTCCATTGATAGCAACCTGCAAAAGAGTTAGGAGTAAAAGATTTTGCACAAGATCCAAAGGTACCGTTAGGCGGCGGGTTGTTACCGTCCTGGTTTTGATACCATTGCACCTGGGCTCCCAGGGAAAAGGGCAACCATAACAGTTGCATCAGCAGAAGTGATTTTGGCGTTTTCATAAAGTAGGATTTTTAGTTGTACGGATGTTCTGGCCGTTAATAATATCACAACAACCGTGCAGCAAACGGTTATTCCGTGTATTTCCGAAGCAGTTGTATCACCAGGGATTTTGTGGAAGTACGATGTGGGCGAACTTTGTACGAAGTAGAAAGTGGCGGGAAAATACATATCAATTTCACCTGGCTGCACTTACACTAATTCATCACCATCTCTCTCGCATTTTCCATGGCTGCAGCAGTAGGTTTTTCTCCACTGAGCATTTGTGCAATGGTGGTGATCCGTTCTTCGGTAGTAAGCAGGCGGATATTTGTCTTTACCGTATTCTTTACGATCTCTTTATAAACAAAATAATGTGCATCCGCTTTACCGGCTATTTGAGGCTGGTGTGTAATGCAGATCACCTGTCTTTTCTCAGCCAGCTCTTTCATGATAATACCTACCTGCCTGGCTGCTTCTCCGGATATGCCGGTATCTATTTCATCAAATATCATAGTGGGCAGATCGATAGATTGAGCCACCAGAGATTTGATACAAAGCATCAGCCGGCTCAGTTCACCGCCACTGGCTACTTTACGTACCGGTTGAAATTGCCCGCCTTTGCCCACCGGAGCCCCAGCGGAGGTGGGTATGTTAGCGTCAAATAAAAATTCCACAGCATCACTGCCTGTGGGTGCAAGTTCTACTGGCTTCATATCCACCTTCAGTTTTGCATTTGGCATACCTACCTGTGCGAGCAATTTGTTCACTTTGTCTTCTAATGGCTTTATTTGCTTACGACGATTAGCAGATATCTTATCTGACAGGCGGGACAGTGTCTGTCTTACCTCTGCCAATTCTTTTTCCTTTTGCTGAATGATCGCTTCAATATTCAGGACTGCCTGTAATTTTTCTTCCAGTTGTTTTTGCAGTGCCAATAATTCATTGGTGGAACTGACTCCATGTTTTTTCTGCAGTTTATATCCCAGCGACAAGCGTTCATTCAGTTGTTCCATCTTTTCCGGATCATACTTAATATGATCGCTGATACGGTCCACATCATCTGCAATATCCTGCAATTCGATCTGTGCGGACTGTAATCGTTGTATCAGCGTGGCCAGGTCGGGATGAAATGTGGAATACGGATGCAGCTGGTTTACCAATATCTTCAGTTGCTGTACCAGCGGGTTGTCGTTTTCCTGTAGTTCAAAATAAGTTTTAGTTAATACACTTTTGATACCTTCGGAGTTACTCAGCATTTTCAATTCACCATCAATATCTTCCAGTTCATTTTCTTTGAAAGCAGCTTCTTCCAGTTCCATAAACTGAAAACGGTTATAGTCTGCTTCTTTATTGAACTGTTGCTGCTGCTCTTTCAATGCATTTGTTTCTTTCTCCAGTTGATGCCATTGCCGGAAAAGCGCTATATACTCCTCCACTACTGCATTATGTCCGGCCAGCGCATCCAGCACTTGTCGTTGAAAATCAGATTCGCCCAATTCTAATGTATCAAATTGCTGGTGCAGGTCAACGAGCAGGCTGCTGAGTTCATTGAGTTGGGCAAGAGTAACGGGAGTATCATTAATAAAAGCACGGGATTTCCCATTGCTCCCAATTTCCCGGCGCACCACCAGTTCCTCTTCTGCATCCAGTTCGTTTTCTTTTAAAAACCGCTGTATGTTTTTTTTCCCCGATGCATTAAATGTCCCTTCTATAACACATTTCCTTTCCTTATTTACCAGGGAAGTGGAGTCGGCCCGCTGTCCGAGGATAAGGCCTAATGCGCCAACGATGATGGATTTTCCGGCGCCGGTTTCCCCGGTTATCACATTGAGTTTGCCGGAGAAATCAATTTCCAGTTCTTCAATAATAGCATAATTCTGTATGGAAAGCCGGGTGAGCATTTGAAGGGCAAATTAGTTTTTTTGCCACGAATGACACGGATAACATCAATTAAATTTTGGCCACAGATTAGACGGATTAACACAGATTAATACACTATTGCAATTGAAGGAATATTTTTAAATCAGGGATATAAAATCTGTATTAGTCCGTCTAATCTGTGGCAAAACAAAAAAAGCTGCCGGTGGGCAGCTTTTCAATTCATTTATACTAATGACTTATTTTATCTCAACATTACTGGAAAGTTCTTCATCCACCAATATCCGTCCGCAGTTTTCACAGATCATCACTTTCTTATGC
>JBEBIF010000297.1:0-4479 GCA_040080515.1 Chitinophagaceae bacterium
GAACTGCAGGCCGTTATAGAAATGCATTCCATACTCGAATACCAGGGCCAGCGCATCACTTCCACCGCCTGCCTTATCGGCCAGTCGTGGGATGGTGGGCTCTTCTGGACATTCTTTGATTCGCAAAATGACAGCATTGCAGTACGGATGATCAAACCCGATATCAGTCCGGCCATCATCATTCCTGCAAAGGTGGAGAAAATGGAAATGCTGCCTCCGCCTCAACCAGCTCCGCCTCCAAAACCCGCAGCGAAGCCAAAAAACTAAGTGACCACTGTCATGCAGCCAGTATAATAGTGTTCGTTATCTTTGGGCATGGCAAAATCTCAACGAAAAAAAGCATCCAAGAAAGGATTGATATTGCGCAAAGCTTCGGCCATGTTCCGGGAAAAAGGCTTTGCTGCCACTTCTATGCGTGACCTTGCCGAAGCAGTCGGTATAGAAGCCGCCAGCTTATACAATCATATCCGTTCCAAAAATGAGATACTCGAAGCCATCTGCTTTGAGGTGGCCAATATCTTCAACACCAATATCGAAACTATTGACGCCAGCAGTCAAAAATCCATTACCAAAATAGATAATCTCCTTCGTTTTCACATCCGGCAAATGATAGAGAATTATGAAGAAGTGTATGTGAGTGACCGGGAATGGAAACATTTAGATGAACCCTATTTATCCAACTTCCAGACACAGCGGCGCAGCTACCGCAAAAAATTTGCGGCCATCATTGAAGAAGGCATTGCCAAAAATGAGATCCGCAAAATAGATGCCCCCACCGCCGTGCTCATCATTCTGCATGCCATCAGCGGTATTGAAAGCTGGCACCGCAGCAAAGCTAAGATCAATGCACAGGAGCTGGAAGACAATATGGTAATGATCATGATTGATGGCTTACGAAAACACCCCTGATCTATGTCCATTCATTTTCACCGCCTCGCCATACAGGAAATAAAACAGGAAACTCCCGATTGCATATCCGTACTGTTTGAAGTACCGGAATCCCTGCAAAAAGAATTTCAGTTCTCACAGGGACAAAGTCTCACCATGCGAACGGTCCTTTCCGGTGAAGAAGTGCGCCGCACTTATTCCATATGCTCATCACCCCTGGAAAAACAACTGAAAGTAGCCATCAAAAAAGTGGACGGTGGTTTGTTTTCCAGCTTTGCCAATTCACAATTAAAAAAAGGGGCGATACTGGAAGTAATGCCGCCTGTAGGAAAATTCTTTACCCCGCTGCATCCGGCCCAGGCAAAAAATTATGTGGCCATTGCTGCAGGAAGTGGCATCACTCCTGTTCTCTCACTTATCAAAACCACACTGGCCACCGAACCCCGCAGCTCCTTCACACTGGTATATGGAAATAAGACCCGCGGCTCCATTATCTTCTTTGAAGAACTGGAAGCCCTGAAAAATAAATACATGCAACGGTTCAACCTGATCCATGTATTAAGCAGGGAAAAAACAGATACCACACTCAACTTTGGAAGAATAACCACCGAAAAGCTTAACGACCTCAGCAAACTGGTGGATTATACCGGAACAGATGAATACTTTATCTGCGGACCGGAAGAAATGATCTTTGCTGTAAAAGATTTTTTAGAAACAAAAGGCATTGATAAAAAGAAGATCCATTTTGAACTGTTCACAACACAAGGACAGAAAAAAAAGCCTGAAGCCGGAGGTATGAAGTCTGAAAATACAGGACCACAAAGCCGGATCACCTTACGGATAGATGGCCGAAGCCTGGATTTTGATCTTCCGTTCACCAGTGATATGACCATATTGGATGCTGCATTAAAACAAGGTGCCGATCTTCCTTATGCCTGCAAAGGTGGTATGTGCTGCACCTGCAAAGCAAAGTTGCTGGAAGGTGAAGTAGTAATGGATGTACATTGGGGACTGGAAGAAGAAGAAGTGGAAAAAGGATATATCCTTACCTGCCAGAGCCATCCCAAAACAGAAAAAGTGGTCGTGGATTTTGATGTGAAGTAGAAAGCAGGCTATTGATTAAACACAGCGTCCGGAACACCTTTATTGATCACATAGCCCGAGTAAGCTATCTCTACCTTACCTTTTTTATTTTTCATCTTCTCTTCATTGTCTTTGCTGGTACCATTATCATAATCAATAGTGATCCCTTTCGGTAATTTATAATCCTTGGTATTAAAGGTCAGTTCCACTTTGTCCGGTAATCCATAGGCTGCATAATTCTTGTAGCTCATCAGCAGCTCATAGGTGCCATTCTCTTTGGTGCTGATAACAGATTTCAATACCAGTAGTTCCGTTTCATCTATATACAAAGTGGCACGGGTAATGTTTTCATCATCGCTCAGCGGAAATATCTTCACCACCTTACAGTCTTTCCCGTTTATCTTTTCAGTACCGGCTGCCACGGCTTCAAAATTATTCAGCCCCAGCACATTGTTCATATTAATGCTCACCGATCCTTTGGGGATGAAAGATATCCCGCTTTCATTCTTGATCCTGATCTTATCCGGTTTTTTATAATAGATCTTCACAGTAGCCACCGGCGCTTTAATAAAGATCACATTGGTCTTCATCGTACCGGTAGCGGTATAATCATTTACCGTGTCATACTTAGCTTTTACTTTTTTCAGCAGGTCTTTTATGTCTTGTGCCGGCAACTGAAGCCCGGCTGCCATCACTGTTAAAAGAACGATCCATTTTTTCATCATACAAAGTTTTAGCTTAAAATATCTTTCTTATTAAAGGAACGGATGCTGATAAAAAGAAACAGGATGATATAGCCTGTTAATACTAACCCGCTTTTGATAAGCGCTGCCGGATTTTCGATAGACCCGTTGATCGTGGCGCCTTCTCCTGTTTTTTCCACATAAAAGAACCCTTTCCATCCCAGCATATGCGTGGTGAAGGACCAGGGATTGATGGTATCTTCAAATACCGGCACTTTCAATTGCTGTATAATAGTAAATACGATCACCACACAAACGGTTGCCACTATCGGCCCCAGTGAATTTTCAGAAAATACAGAGAACATCAATGCCATGGCCGCAATGGTGGTCAATGCCAGCGCCGCATAGATGAATGCAGCGAAAAAACGCCACAGCACATCTGCCTGTCGTATGATGTGCAGGTCATTTTCTTTGAACACCACCAGGTCCCCTTTACCAAAAAGCAAAATGCTGCCCAGCAATGCAAACAGGGCCATCCATATCAGCAGTAAAAAAACATATACTGTGCTGGCAGAAAATTTCGCCAGTATCAACTGGGTCCTGGTAACAGGTTTGCCGGCCAGTAATCGTAAAGTACCCAGGCTGGCTTCACCGGATATCATATCACCCGCTATTAAAGCAACCAGCAAAGGCACATGGATCAGGATCATGTGTAAAACAGCCACACATACAAAATACCCGTTCTGTATTTTTTCATACGGAATATCGAAGGTGTCCGCCTGGCTGTCTGTGTACAACTGAACAAAGTCTTTACCATTTACTTTCAATGCAAACTGGACCAGTAAAACGATCAAAGCGATAGCGCCAAAAGAAATAAATGTCCGGGGACGTTTAAATATTTTGTATAACTCTATACGGAGTACTTCCAGGAACATTTATTCTTTTGTTAAGGATAAGAAATAATCTTCTAATGAGTTCACCGGGCGGATGCTTTGTATGCCGATGCCCTGTGCTACCAGCTCTTTTGTCAATTCCGGTACCCGGGCTTTATCAAACTCCAGCCGTATGGTTCCGTTTACCGGTTTTTTCAACAGGGGTTTCCAGGCAGAATTTTCAAGGTACTGCATTGCAGCAGTTACATCAGAAGGAATTAATTCGATCACACAGCGGGAAGGGTTCAGCAGGTCGCTTACTTTTCCTTCCACCACTTTTCTTCCTTTATTAATAATAAGCATATGGTCGGCCACCATTTCCATTTCACTCAGCAGGTGGGATGATACGAGCAATGTTTTCCCCAGGTCTTTACTTAAATGAATGATCATGTTGCGCATATCAGCTATACCCTGGGGGTCCAGTCCGTTAGTAGGTTCATCCAGGATGATCAGGCGGGGATCATGAATAAGTGCACAGGCCAGGCCCAACCGTTGTTTCATTCCCTGTGAGTAGGTTTTCACTTTGCTCTTTGCCCGGTCGGCCAGGCCTACCATCGAAAGCTGCTCCATCATTTTCTTTTCCGATGCTTTTACACCGCTAAGCCGGGAAAATATCCGGATATTTTCCCAGGCCGTTAAATACTTATACAGGTCTGGTTTTTCAATGATCGCACCTATTTGACGGAGAATTTCGTTGCGGTTCTTTTGCAGGTTCATACCGAAGATCTCAATATCACCTGCGGTGGGTTGCACAAGAGTGAGCAGCATCCGGATGGTCGTAGATTTACCCGCCCCGTTTTGTCCTAAAAATCCATATACCTGTCCTTCAGATACGGAGAAAGAAAGATCATCAACAGCTTTGGTCTCTTTAAAATCTTTGGTGAGGTTCTTAA
>JBEBIF010000298.1:0-4472 GCA_040080515.1 Chitinophagaceae bacterium
CAGGATAATCACTATAGTCCCCTGAAGCCTGAGATTTCGTGGCGGCCGCTTTTTGGGCACAGCCTTTTACTTCCCAGGCAATTGTAGTTGTGGTATCGGCCAGTCCACTATTTGCAATCACAGTCCCGTCATTCGTTTGCTGTGGCGATTGGGGGTGATTACAGGAGAAGAAAAAAAACACTGCAATCAATGGTAGAAATGGAAACGCTTTTTTCATGATTCACGATTTAATCCCTTAGGTTAAGATTGGAGGGGTTGAAGGTCAATGCGAGAAAGTACCCGATACGATAAGCGGTCATAAAATCATTGGCGGAGAGTGCGGAGAAGTTTACTTTATCACCTGTCTTCCATCCGGATAATTTCTTTACCTGTGTGCCCGCCACGCCTGCACTGATACAAACCGGGTCGTTCTTTCCCAGGAAGGTACTCAGGCCCAGCATGATGTTGATCTTTGTATTATCTCCCCCAACCGGAATGCCGGCGCCAAATGTTCCGCCCCAACGAAAACCTTTGTCTCGGGGCGCATAAAAATGCAGATAGGTAACGATCACTGGTTGAAACTGGTCGCCATCTTCCTTAGCGATCATACTATCAGGGGTAACAAAATAATGCCAGCGGTTTTCCGCATAGGAAACAAAACTGAACCCGAAAGTATTCCGGAACCGAAGTGGTTCTTTTTTATAAATAGGCACCAGCCGTTTGATAGTATCCCGTTGTCCCATGTTCAGGGCGGCGGCAGTAACAGAATCAATGACCGGAATAAAATCGATTTCGGCCATTACTGTTTTCCGGTTGATCTCCAGCGGCGTCAGTTGGGTATAGCTGTCATTTTGTATCTGGCGCAATAATTCAGCGATCCGGTTCACTACCGCATCAGGGCCGTTTGTGTTACTCACACTTGCTTTATTATTTATCATCCCGGCCCTGTTCTTTGCTTCTTTCATTAATGAATCGGCAAAAGCTGATTCTATCTCCAGCTCGGCAAAAGTGCTATAAGTGGAAGACAGCAACGAATATTTGCTTCCTACAGCGACTATAGCCGCTTTCAGGTTATCTGCATTATTATTCAGCAGTACCAGGGAAGGGTCATTACCCGCCCCCGGAAAAACAGTTTCTGCTTTTTCTTTTGCAGTCTTTTTCACTTCCGCTGCCGGGCTTTGCATATTATATCGAAGTCCGGCGAGATCTTTCCAAAGCACCTGGCAGTCTTGTTCAAACAGGACCGCATTCCTCCATTGGCTGAATGCTGCTGCAAATTCATTGTACTGGCTGGTAAATGCCTGTTTGGCAGCTTTTTGCTGACTTGATTCGACGGATAGCTCAACCATTTTATTATCCCCTGATCTATTAATGATATCAGCAGCCTTCATCATAGCCGGATCAATATTGGCCAGCCCGCTTACCAGTTTTTCTGCGGGGTTGGCGCCTAAACCCGGGATCACAATGGTCTCGGGAGTTTCTTCTTTGTTGATATAGATGATCCTGCGCTGGTAGCTATTGGCGGCATTTACCAGTTGCAGATTGACCCGTTTTGTTTTTGAAAGGGATAGCACCGAAACCTCAACCGTGTCGCCCGGTTTTTTGATCTTATAATATGTGACGTTTTCTCCTGCAAGATCGTAGCGGATGAGATTTTGCTGCGCCGGCAAAACAATACTGTATAATAACAGTGCGGGAAACACCCAATAGGCTTTCATAAAAGGGCTTGTTTTATAGGAATGAACAAGTTACCAGATACCTTGTGATGCAATGCTGACCGCTATCATCGTTTCCCCTGCTTTTACTCATTGCAACCCGGCAGGAGTAAACCTACCTTTCCCGCATACTTTATTTACTACTTTATGATACTGCTGTACAACTCATTCAGCGGGATAGGTGGTTTTACACTACTCATTTTCCTGCTGATGCTCGTTATCTGGTGTGTAGCCCTGGTAGCTATCGCCAATGGACGGTTTTATGATAACACTACCAAATTGTGCTGGTTCTTTATCGTGCTGGGCTTAAATGTATTGGGGGTTTTGCTCTTTATTTTCTGGGGCAGAAAAGAAGTACAATACGGGCAAGGAATAAAGAAAGTTAATTCCGGCAACGGATAATTGTACGATTTTAAATCTAACACCAAACTTATGAAGTATCCAAACAATGTTTCCCTCAAATTGGTGGTCCTGCTTCTCTCCCTGCTATTTTTTACCACCTGTTCGAATAAACAACCAGCCGCAGAAAATAAGCCCCTGGTTGAAAAACAAGCCCCTGCTGAAAAACTGCTGGGCCTGCACTTTAACTACGATAAAAATGAAGTTGTGCTGACTGTAGTAACAACGGGCTGTACGGCAAAAACAGATCTCAGCTTTTCGGTAAGCGGCAATACAATCATCATTACCAGGAATAAAAGAGACGAATGCAAGGCCATGCCTGAGGCTGTTTCTTTTACCTATAGTTTGAAGGAAGCAGGTATTGAGGTCAATAAAGCCTACACGGTCCTGAATTCGTTCATAACGAATCCAAACCTGTCCCAATAATTATTGACGGACTACAAGAGAGCCGTTTGATGATCCACGGGCACGCCGGGTTGGTATCCTGGTACCAGTCAATTTACCTGTTGCCAATAAAATCCAGCAGTTGCTTTTTATTGCTTTCATAAAATAACAGCGTTGCCACTTCGTAATAGCTTCCTTTGTCCACACAATAATCGTAAGCATATTTGGCAAACACCAGCTTTTTGTCATCATAAAAGAACAGTTCAACCAGGTTTTTCAGTTGCCCGGTGGTAAACCAGTTATTTTTAAATACCGCCTTCACCATTGTCATTTTATTATCATCAGAAAACTCTCCGTCGATAACAGACTTTATTTTGGCAAACTCAGTGGCGTCAACAGCTTTCCGGTTGCCATTTCTGTTATTTCCCCAATCATTATCCGGCTCGGGGTTATTATAATTCTCATTCCACTCGTCCCGTTCAATATTCTTTTCATCAAAAGCCACTTCACCAAATCGCAACACACAAATTTCCATATGCTTTTGTGAGGAAAGGGTGATCGTTTTGTCAAACACTGTTACATACTCCGTACCGCCGCCAAATGCTTTTTTCTGCAACTGGTAAATGCTTAGATTATAAGTGCCGGGCTGCAGACCCTGGAAGGTTGTACTTCTGTCCTGCAGGCTGTATTTTTTATTCGCAAGCCTGATCTTTAGATTGCTGGTTCCGGTGGTGCTGATGGTAAGGTTGCTGTTGTTTTGGGCAAACAGTCCCAATGTAAATAACAGGAAGGGAAAAAGTAGTATTTTTTTCATGTGGTTTGTGTATGGTATTATGGCTTTGCAATTTCTTTAAAGATAGACGTATTCCCGGAGCATAAAATACCCACCAACACGTAGCAGGCTTTTCGTTTTCTCAAAAGGGTTTACCATGAGTTTTACTTATCAGCCAATTAACCAGCCGCGGAAAAGGCCTGATGCAAGTAATAAACAAATTCGTCAGCCGGGGATTGCCAAATAAGCGTTGTATCCTTCGTCCCATCTTTAAGCGGCCGGCAAATTTCCGTTGCCATTGAAGCATATATCTTTTCTCCATTTTCTCCCGGGTCGTCTTTCCCTGCATAAAATGGTGGATATGCACAGCCGCCAGTTTGCTGCCATGCAGCGCCATGCTCATCCCGTTTCCGCATAGCGGCGTTATCATACCGGCTGCATCACCGATCATTAGCACATGGTTCTCTACCTGCGATTTTTTATCAAAGCTTATTTGTGAAATGGTAAGCGGCGCTGCCGGTTTGTTTGCTTCAGCAAAGATCTTTTTCAAATGAGGGTTACGGCTTAAGATGGTTTGTTCCATTACTGCAATATCACCATTGCTTTTCTGCAAGTTACCGGCGGTGGTTAAGTAACAAAGGTTATACTCGTCGGCTTCTATTTTTACAATACCGCAATACCCGTCTTTAAAATTGTGCAATGCAATAGTGTCCCTTGCAAAAGCTCCTTTGATATGATACTTTACGCCAATGTAGTTATTCAACTTGTTTTTGGCAGCCATACTGAATGGCCGTTTCCATTTTATATCAATATTGCTGCGCTTGCCATAGGTGCCGCATACCAGTTTGGCGGTATATGCCTGTTCTGTTGTATCGATGGTGAATTCATCTGCTGAGAACCGTACCTCATTCACTTTAGTATTCTCTTTTAATACCACTCCGGCCGCCTTCGCTAATTGCGCCAGTGTATTGTCCAACTGGTACCGGCTGATGCCAAAGCCTCCCAGCGGCATATGCTGCTGTAATAATTTGCCTTTAACTGAGGATACCTGCAGTTGTGTAATGATCGGCACTTGCATTCCATCCAGGTCCACACCAAGGTCATTGAGAAAATCCCATGCTTCCAGGCTGATGTATTCGCCACATACTTTATGAAATGGGTATTGCTCTTTTTCAAAAAGAATGATGCGGTGACCCAGTCTTGCTAACTGAACAGATAATGAA
>JBEBIF010000299.1:0-4451 GCA_040080515.1 Chitinophagaceae bacterium
AACATACCGCTGTCCATGTTACTTTTAAAGCGCAACACTTCTTCTATCCGTTCTTTTGCTCCACAAAGCATGCCCACTCTCCAGCCAGCCATGTTGTGACTTTTACTTAATGAATTGAGTTCGATCACACAATCTTTAGCGCCGTCAATACATAGCAAACTCTCCGGTTGTTCATTCAGGATAAAGGAATACGGGTTGTCATTTACAATAAGAATCTTATGCTTCTTGCCAAATGCTACCAGTTTTTCAAACAGTTCTTTTGTAGGCAATTGCCCGGTTGGCATTTGCGGATAGTTGACAAACATCAGCTTCACTTTCTTCAGGTTCTTCTTTCCCAGTTTGTCAAAATCGGGCTGATAGTTATTCCTTTCTCTCAATTTATACTCCACACATTTACCTCCGGCCAGTTTTACCGCACTGCGATAAGTTGGATAGCCGGGATTTGGCACCAGCACTTCGTCGCCTTTGTCCAGGTACGTCATGCAGATGTGCATGATACCTTCCTTACTTCCAATCAGCGGTAGTATTTCTGTATCCGGGTTCAAATCAACATGATACCATCTCTTATACCAATCGCTGATCGCCTTTCTTAATACCGGCGATCCTTTATAAGATTGATAGGCATGAACATTGGGCTTTGCACTTTCCTCCTGCAATACTTTTATCACTTCCGGGTGTGGCGGCAGGTCGGGACTGCCAATACCCAGGTTGATAATATTCTTACCTGCTTTATTCAGCGCTTCTATCTCCCGCAGTTTTTGGGAGAAGTAATATTCGCCGATACCTTTTAATCGTTTGCTTGCTTTCATCTTTTTTATGTCGCCAGGGTTTCACCCAGGCTTATTTATGTTGAACCCTTTCAGGGTTCTTAATACATTTCGTCACTTTTTTCTCCGGGTTTCATCCGGAGCTATTCACATTGAACCCTTTCAGGGTTTTCTGGATTCACGATGTATTCTCATTTTCACATTTCCTCATTTCCACATTTTCAAATTTGCATCATCTCCACAATCCCCTTTTATACACGCCATACACTTTTATCGCTTCCGTCAGCGGCCTGATCGTTTCAATAACTGCATTGAACTGCTCCGCCGAATCAAACTCCATGTCCGCATGAAACGCATACTTAAAATCTGAACCCGGTATCGGAAAACTTTGCAGCTTGCTGAGATTGATACCCCCATCTGAAATTTTTGTCAGCACTTTGGCCAAACTACCCCGTGAGTGATCGGTATGAAAAGTGACCGAGGCTTTATCCGCATTTTCAATTTTTATAGCCTCCTCATCCCGTTGCAACATCAGGAACCGGGTATAATTATTCTTTAATGTGTGGATATTGGGCGCAATCATATCCAGGCCATACAATTCAGCCGCCAGCTTACTGGCAATAGCTGCAATATGCTTGCTCTTATGCTGATGAATATGCTTTGCACTCAGGGCCGTATCATCTGTTTCCACCAACTTCCATTTGTATTTATCCAAAAACCCATAGCATTGCTGTAGCGCCATGGTATGTGAATGCACTTCTTTGATATCATCCAGCTTCACTCCCGGGTTGACTAATAAGTTCTGCCTGATCTGTAAATAAATTTCCCCGATGATCTTCAGGTTGCTTTTTTGCAACAGGTTATAATTTGGCAGAATACTTCCGGCGATAGAATTCTCGATCGCCATCACCCCGCCATCACTTTCCTTTTTATTACCCGCTATTTTTACCACCTCCCTGAAAGTGGCACAGGGGATCACTTCCACATTCTTTCCATGAAATAATTGTGCCGCCACCTGGTGAAAACTACCTTCGTAGCCCTGGATAGAAACACGATAACACCCGGCCTCCTCCCGATCCTGACGAGTAGTCGGGACCACCATCCCACCGGCCTCGCTTTTCGAAAACCCTGCCTTTTTTGATTGCTTATTCATAAAAACTCAGTTGAGTTTACTCAATAATAAAAACTCTTTTTGCTTTAAGACTCTTAAGCCCCTCCTTCGGAGGGGTTTGGGGAGGCTGTAAACAAAAATCCCGGTCTGTTTTGACCGGGATTTTTTTATGCTGTTGTTTTTTAGTTGTTCATTTTGTTTTCAACAAAAGCAATCCCGGCTTCCTGGTAAAAAAGAAGTAATAAAAATAGAAACCGAAATATGTCTTTGTTGCTGTCATTGTTAAACAAATATAGTTTTCTTGTTCAGTAATACAAACCTTTTGAAAGATTATTTATTTTCTGCCACCACCGGATTCAGCATCGTTCATACGGATCTTGCGACCCCGGTAGTTCTTTCCGTCAATGGCTTTTATCATTTTCTTTCCGGCAGATGGTTCGATCTCGATCCAACTGGTCATTTCCTTCATGTCTATTTTACCAAGCACTTCTTTCTTCAAATCACTCATATCCAGAATGAACTGTAAAAAACTCGCTTTATAAAAACCATCTTTGGTTCCCAGGTTCACAAACAGTCGTTGGTAACTTCCACTACCACCACCAAAGCTTCTTCCTTTGGTATCCCGGTCCCGGTCTCTTGAAACCGGCCGGTCTGTTCTTTCTCCTCTTCTGTCACCAGAACGGCGATCATCTCCCCTCATATTCAAATCAGCAGCGTTCTCATAATACTTAAGGAACCTGTCAAATTCTAATGCCGCCACCCGCTGCAGGATCTCTTCTTTTTCTATACTTCCAAACTTCTCCCGAAGCGTAGGTAAATAAGTTTCATATTGTCCGTGACTGATATCTGCCTGCAACATCTTATCTATAAAATGAAAGAACTGTTTGCGGCAAACATCTTTACCACTGGGAATATCCATCTTGTGCATGCGGGTACTTACCAGCCGTTCTATTTGGCGCAGGCGATAGGTTTCTTTTGGTGTGACCAAAGAAACAGATACACCGCTATTTCCAGCCCGTCCGGTACGGCCACTTCTGTGTGTGTACACTTCCACATCATCCGGCAGTTCGTAATTAATAACATGGGTAATGCCCGATACATCAATACCACGGGCAGCCACATCAGTAGCCACAAGCAGCTTCACACTTTTATCACGGAAGAGGCCCATCACTTTATCCCGCTGTTGCTGTGTGAGATCACCGTGGATGGCATCAATATCATAGCCTTCCCTTGTCAATTTTTCAGCAATATCCTGTGTGTCTGCCTTAGTACGGGCAAATACAATTCCATAGATCCCTGGGTTGAAATCAATGATCCGCTTCAGTACTTCATACCTGTTATGATGCTGCGTGGCATAATACTGGTGATCGATATTAGCAGCCCCTTCATTGGTTTTGCCAATAGTAATTTCAAAAGGCTTGTCCATGTACTTCTTGCTCACCTGCCGTATGCCCGAAGGCATGGTAGCGCTGAACAACCAGGTGCTCTGACGATTGGGCGTATTCTTTAAGATAAATTCAATATCATCCTTAAATCCCATGTTCAGCATCTCATCTGCTTCATCCAATACCACATAATGGATCTTTTCCAGGTTGATGGCCTTGCGTTCGATAAGGTCTATCAGGCGGCCGGGTGTGGCCACCACTACATGGGTACCTCTTTTAAGGTCCCTTATCTGCATACTGATGGAAGTACCCCCGTAAACTGCTGTTACAGAAACAGGTTCTTTCTTACTCTTAAATTTTTCCAGGTCGCTGGTGATTTGCAGGCAAAGTTCCCGGGTGGGGCAAACGATCAATGCCTGCGGAAAACGGTCGTCATTATTGATAAGTTGTAAAAGAGGTAATCCGAAAGCGGCGGTTTTTCCGGTGCCGGTTTGGGCAAGCCCAATAAAGTCCTTAGTTCCTTGTAACAAGACCGGGATCGCTTTTTCCTGAATGGGGGTGGGTTGGGTAAAACCTAATGCCGTTATAGATTGCAGCAAGCCTTCTTCTATACCCAAGGCTTCAAATGTATTCACTGTTAAATTTTTTATTATGAGTCGGCAAAGGTAGCCTTAAATAAGGGCAAAGCCGAATGTATTTTGGGAATGAAAAGGGGGTAAAAAAGTAAAAGCCGTTCCGGAAAGGAACGGCCTTTGACTATTGCTTGCCTTATAAAGACATTAAATTACATCTTAGGTTTTGCAGTATCAGCAACAGCAGCAGTATCAGCAGCTGGAACTGTAGCTGTATCAGCAGGAGCTACTACAGCAGTATCTGCTTTTTTAGTTGTGTCTTCAGCTGGTTTCTTTTCACCAGAGTTGTTACAAGCTACTAAAGAAGCAGCGATGAATGCAATTGCAAAAAACTTTTTCATTGTGCGATTTTTTTGGGGTTTTATGAAATATTTCAGTCTTAATACCCCAAATGGAGAAAGGTAACCCGACATTTATAATTTTTTTTAGATGGCCCAGGCCCGCCTGACCACCGACATATATATATTTTTTATAGTCGGGCAGGCCCGCCTGACCACCGACATATATATATTTTTTATAGTCGGGCAGGCCCGCCTGACCACCGACATATATATAT
>JBEBIF010000300.1:0-4448 GCA_040080515.1 Chitinophagaceae bacterium
AACCCTTTCTTCTCTTTTGCTTTCTGCATCGGGTTGATACCGGGTGCAGGGGTCACATTTTGTTTTTGTTTGAATACTTTGAACTTACTTGGCTCTTTGATATCGCCATAGGTATTGTTCGTTTCATCCACATCGGCTGTTTCCCGGTATGGGTCCAGTTTTACAGAAGCCACCTCTTTGTCTTTCATGAATGTTTTGCTTACTTTCTTTTCATTCTGTCTCCATACCTGTGCAGGTATCCGGTCAATTTCTTTGGTGCCGTCTTTGTAGGTCCATTCCACGATGATGGGCATTACCAGTCCGCCTTTATTGCTGAAGGTAACTTCATACAAATGTTTGCCGCCATATTTATTCCGGCCTGCTTCGTCCAATGGTTCTGTTTGTGCTCTTTGTACCACCGGGTATTTGGTGGAATCCCATTTTTCTATCTCCCGGTCATATTTCCAGTAAAAATCACGGAGTGCTGTGTCTTTATCAGTTTCGAAAACGATGCTTTTATCTTCTTTGTTCCTGATCTTGGAAATATCTTCAAAAGGATTTACGGCAGGTTTAGCCAGGGCCCTCATTACAGTGGTATCATTTAGCTGAGCCGGTATGGCTGTTACATCTGGTATGCCATGTTTTACCGTATCAATAGAAATATCACAGGCATCGGTGCCATAGAACCATCCTCTCCAGAACCAGTCCAGGTCTTCACCGGTGGCATCTTCCAGAGTGCGGAACAGGTCAGCAGGTGTAGGGGATTTAAATGCCCAGCGTTTGGAATATTCACGGAAGGCATTATCAAATACTTCACGGCCTACAATTGTTTCCCGCAGGATGTTCAATCCTGTAGCTACTTTGGAATAAGCATTGGCACCAAAATTCTGTATGTTCTCAGAATTGGTCATGATAGGCTCCAGCTGGTCCTTTGGCAATTTCATATAGTTGGTAATGGTCCAGGCAGGTCCGCCATTAGAAGGGAATTTATTGTCCCATAACTCCTGGCTGAGGTATTGCATATAAGAGTTGAGGCCTTCGTCCATCCATGTCCACTGGCGTTCATCGCTGTTGATGATCATAGGAAAAAAGGTATGGCCTACCTCATGTATGATCACAAATATGGCTGCATTTTTTGCGCCTTCTGTATAAGTGCCATCTTTTTCTGCCCGTCCCGGGTTGAAAGAGATCATCGGGTATTCCATTCCCTGGTTGCCTTCTACGCTGATAGCAACAGGGTAGGGGTAAGGAACAGAAAATTTAGAATAGGTTTTCAACGTATGTGCTACTGCTTTGGTAGAATATTTACTGTAAATAGGATAGGCTTCTTTAGCATAATAGCTCATGGCCATTGCTTTTTTCCCTTCTATGTAGGCAGGCATGGCATCCCACACAAAACGGCGGGAAGAGGTCCAGGCAAAGTCACGTACATTATCCGCTTTATAGATCCATGTTTTGCGGGCCGCAGGCGAAGTAATCCCTTTTTTTTCTTTGGAAGCACTCAGCGCTTCATCCAGTGTTACGATCTGTACCGGTTCTTTTGCTGTTTGCGCTTTTTGCCAGCGGGCCATTTGGGTGGCAGATAAGGTTTGTGCATAATTCTGGCATTCACCGGTGGCCCCTACGATATGATCTGCGGGTACGGTCATTTGCACTTTAAAATTACCAAAGCAAAGGGTGAACTCACCGGTACCTGTAAACTGGTGGTTTTGCCAGCCCTGGTCATCGCTGTAGCGGCAGAGGCGGGGATACCATTGCGTCATGGTATAGTTATTATTGCCATCTTCAGGAAAATTCTCATATCCGCCTCTTGCTCCGCCAAACCGGATGAAATCGCCCCGGTTGGCAATTTTATAATTCCAGTCCACTTTGAAAACAAATCTTTGCCCGGGTTTCAGTGGTACTGGCAGATCCACTTTCATCATTGTTTTATTGATGGTGTATTTTAGAGGCTTACCGGCTGCATCAACCAGTTTCAAAATATTTACCCCATAGCCATTATCAGATTTTTTTTCTTCAAAGCGGTCCAGCACTTTATCGGTGTATTGTTGCCCCAGTGTGTTTTGATTCTGGTAGTTGGCATTGTTCACGGTGCTGTGCTGGTTCTCATCCAGCTGCATCCAGAAATAACTAAGCACATCAGGAGAATTATTGAAATAGGTAATGGTCTCAGTGCCGCTAAGCTTATTATTTGCCTCGTCCAGTTCGCATTTGATATCATAATCCACCCGTTGCTGCCAGTATTTGGTACCGGGAGCACCGCTGGCGGTACGCTGTTCATTGGGTGTGGGCAAAATAGTTCCTAACTGCTCAAATTTATTAGCATGGTTGGAACCGGCATTGTTCTGCGTGTTTTGTGCCTGTATGATGGAGACGATCAGCAGCAGGCAACTCAGCAGTAATAGTTGTTTCTTCATGACTTTTCTTTTTTATTGGTAAACGTTCTATGGCCATTTTAAGGGATAAACTGAATACAGCAGCAGATAAAAAGATGACCCATTCCCTTCTGTTTATCTGAAATATATTGACAACAGTATGTGTAATTAAAAGTAATGCCAGTACCACCACGATCTGTCCGGCTTCTAATCCCACATTGAATCCAAACAGCGACCCCGCCAGGTTTTGATCAGCAGCCAGGGTCCAGCGCAGGGTATTGGCAAAGCCCATTCCATGTATCAACCCGAATAATAAGGCCAGCAGGTAGTTGATACGGACGGACCGGGCAGTGAACTTCTTTTGAAACAAGTTGGTGATGCTGGTAATGATAATGGTGCAGGGTATCAGGAATTCCACCCACCTTGTGTTGAACCGGATGATGTCCAGTACACTCAAAGCCAGCGTAAGTGAATGCCCGATCGTAAATGCAGTGATCAGCACCAGCACCTGTTTCCAGTCCTTCATTAAATAAATAGCAGCAAGGGCGGCTATGAAAAGCAAATGGTCCAATGCCTCCCAGCTCATGATATGATCCCACCCCCAGCCGAAATAAAAACCAAAATCCTGCATCTTATTGAAAACTTAAGCCGTCTTTTGTGCTGAAAAGAATTACACTGCCGGTATTAAGCGGTTCAAAATAAACCAGACTTTTGTAATCATGAAAATTATTGTGTCAATGGCAGCATCTGTCTATAAATGGTTAGTTATCCCTGTTATTGCTGTGTTTTTAACGGGTGCCCGGCCCCCGGCCCCTCATCCCTTTCATGTAAGTGTGGTGGAAGTGAACCATAATGCCACCGATAAAACATTGGAGATAAGCTGCAAGATATTTACCGATGATTTTGAAAAAGTACTGGCTAAAAACTATAAGACTAAAACAGACCTTATCAATCCTCCCAATAAAGCGGCAATGGACAGCCTGGTAAAAAAATACCTGTTCAGTCATTTGTCCATAAAAGCAAACGGTAAGCCCGTTGTTTTTTCCTACCTGGGATTTGAAAATGAAAACGAAGCGGCATTCGGCTATATTGAAGTGGAGAATGTTCCTTCCGTAAGCAAGCTTGAAGTCTCTTCCAATATCATGTACGATATGTTCGACGACCAGATGAACATCTTCCATATTACTGTTGGAGGGAACCGCAAAAGCACTAAGCTGAATTATCCGGAGAAAGATGCAGCGTTTAGTTTTTAGACACCTTGTTTTAGCAAAGATGATAACTGATAGATGAAAGATGATAATGCTTTTACATCGTGTAGTTATTATTGCTTTTTAAGACCCTAAAACTATCATCTGTCATCTATCATCTGTCATCTACTCTTCGATTTCTTCTTTCAACTCATCACTCAGCACCACCAGCACTTTATCTATACGGTGGCCATCCATATCAAGGATCTCTATTTTAAAATCTTTCCATTCCAGTTTGTCGCCGGATTTTGGGATCCGTTCCAGTTCATGAAGAATGAAACCGGCGATGGTGTCAAAATCATGTTCGCCTTCATTCATCCATTCTGTTTTTTCAAAGCGGGTCAGAAAATCATAAAAAGGTATCTGGCCATCCACCAGGTAGCTGCCATCCTCTCTTTTCAGTATTTCATAATCAGCCACATTGGGCTGGGGAATGTCACCAACAATGGCTTCCAATATGTCATTCAGTGTAAGCAACCCCAGGATACTTCCGTATTCATCCACGATAAAAGCAGAATGGATCGTTGATTCTTTGAACTTCTCCATTACCTGGTACGGAGAATTGTTTTCCGGAATAAACAGTGCCGGCCGCATGATGTCTTTGAACAGGGTGCTGTCGGGACTTACATACAGGTCTTTGATAGAAACCACTCCTTTGATATTATCAATGGAGTCATCACAAATAGGATAAGCAGAGTGAGGTTCCTGTAATATTTTTTGTTTGATCTTGTCTTCATTATCATCCAGGTTGAACCAAATGATATCACTGCGGTGGGTCATCAGCGAAGTGATATTACGGTCGCCGAGGTGAAACACCCGTTCAATGATCTCCTGTTCAGCTTCATCA
>JBEBIF010000031.1:0-18550 GCA_040080515.1 Chitinophagaceae bacterium
GGTAAACTCCTACCGGATGAGGGTGATGGTGCCTTTTTCAGTCACCAGTTTGTTATCGTTGGTGTAGAATTCCAGTATCCATACATAAACGCCGGTATTTTGTGCCTCTCCTTTGAAAGTACCATCCCATCCTTCTCCTTCCCGGGTAGAATGAAATAACAGCACCCCCCACCGGTTGAATACCGAAAAGCTTTTCAGCGCTTTCATTTTGACGAGGTAGGGCCGGGCCACATCATTCAGTCCATCGCCATTAGGGGTAAACCCGGTAGGCAAATAGTATCCGGGTTTTTTAAGCACCTGCATCAGGATGGTGTCCTTTGTAACGCAGGTATGGTTGTCGGTAATATCGATCAGGTATAATACATCATTGCCGGTGGCAAAGAATTCTGTGTATTGCGCATCATACTTGCTGAGTTGTAATTGCGGCTGCCAGGAATATTTGGTGCCCACACTATCCCTTATATGGATAAATTTACTGGCTCCTTCCGGCACAGTGATGTCGCGGTACCGTACGCCAACATGCTGCCGGTTTACCTGTACTGGTTTTGCTATCGTTTTCGGATCGGTCTCACAACCCAGGTTGGTGATCTGCAACGTTACATCGGCAATACCTGCGGTGGTATAGGTAACAGGCAGGGGATCTTTAAGACCTGAGCCCGGACCGCCGTTCTTAAAATCCCAGGTATATTTTGATAGTGGTGATCCGTTCTCATTGCTAAGGTTTGTAAATACAACTGGCCGGCCCACACAAACAGAGTCCCAGGTAAAATCAGGAATGCCATTCGGCATTACATATACAACAGAGGAAGTACTGTCTTCGCAGCTAAAGCCACTGGAGGCAATGAGTTTTACATCATATCTGCCCACGGCAGAAAAGTTTTTCACCGCATCCTTCTGTTGCTGGCTGGTACCATCGCTGAATTTCCAGTTGTATGTCAAAGGTGAATTGTCCGGTGTGGTGGTGGTATTGTGAAAAAGGAAGGAGTTGTTCGTTACACACAAGGTATCTTCATCAGGATAAAATGAAACCGTTGGTATCGGGTGCACTCTTACAGCAATGGTGGCCGTAGTATCGGTACAACCATTTTGTACCACCTGTGCCCAATAATTACCCGTTACCGTCGGCAGATAAGTGGTGGCAGTAGCTCCTGCAATAGGTGTGGTACCATCATACCATTGTACTGAGGTGGCATTGTTGCCGGCTGTTAGTGTAGCTTCCTGTTCGCCCACACAAAAATCCGCATTGCCAGCCATCCGTATTGCTGTGTCCACGGTGATTCCGGATACATAAGTCGTATCCTCAGAAAAACATCCGGTAAGAATGTCTGTTGTTTTTACAATAAACTCATTGGGAGCAGGTGGCAGGTACACACCCGTTGGACTGGGTGATAAAGGGTTACTCACCTGGCCGGCCGGCCGCCATTCATACATATGACCCGGCAATCCCGATGCGCCTAACTGTGCTGCCTGGTATTTGCAAACACTTACATCAGGCCCGGCACGGGAAACCGGTTTGGGTGATATAGTGATAGTGGCATATAAAGTGTCCATGCAACCAAAACCATTATAAGGTGTTACCTCCACCGGCATCACTGTACCCACGGCAGGTGCCGGGTTAAGCGGTAATGTTTGATTAGTTCCTAATACGGTAGAAAAGGTATTATCCGAGAACCATCTGTATGATTGAAATCCGAATGGTGCAGAAAGCGTTATCGAATTATCTCCCTGGCAAATGGTGGTGCCTGAAATAGCGCCGTTGCAATTGGTGTTTACATCTATATAGGCATATCCAAAATGCTGAACAAAAATACAGTCGCTGGTAATGAATTCCAGTTCAATCGTTCTGCCGATAAAAGCATTCAGGTTCATTGTTATCGGTGTCCAGTCCTTAAAACGTACTGTCTGATCAAATTGGGAAGTTTGAAAACCGGGCAGCGAACCCGAAGCAGTAAAGTCGAACGTAACACAGGGAATAGGTGCCCCGCCTGTAAGATCCGTTATCCGTGCCCTGAAGCGGGGCTGTTCCCATGGCATATGGCTGGGGTCCTGCAGCACTACGGCATAGTTGAATATCATGGAAAAGTTGGTCAGCGTGGCGGGAATAGCATAAGTGTACGTAATACTTTCTGCATTGTGGCCCCCTTGAGCATTTCCCAACCGCACACTATACCCGCTTCCATTCGGACAGAGTTCAGGAAATCCACCAAAAGGGTCAATTCCTGCGGTGGCAGATGAAATAATTGTATGCTGACCAGGTACCTGGCCCGTGCCGAACCACGTTATTGTATTTACATTACCTACAGCAGCCACACTACCTGAACGGCAGACCCAATTGCTAAAATCGCCTGCTTCAAAATCAAGGTTGGGCGGACACAGGCCCGTCTGCCCCTTCATCACCAGTGAGGAAGAGCAAAAAAGCAACAGCAGGAAAAAATGTTTGATTGTAGCGGTTAGCATAACAAAAGGCACATCAAACTTATTCAAAAAAAGCCATTTTTGCACCTATTTCTGTAAACTATATTGCCTGTTGTCTCTCAACCCTTTCCACTCCCATTTCCTTTTTTCACCATGTATTATTTCCCAAAACATCGTTTCTTTGCACCACGATTAACGAAAGCCTGCCTGTTGGAAGAACTATTCATCCAAAAACTTTAAAAATCAATCATGAGTTACATTTCAGAGATCTTTGCCAGACAAATTTTAGATTCCCGCGGAAATCCAACTGTAGAGGTGGATGTTATAACTGATGAAGGGGCCGTTGGCCGTGCGGCAGTGCCCAGTGGTGCCAGCACCGGTATCCATGAAGCCGCAGAACTGAGAGATAACGACAAGAAAAAATATGTGGGCAAAGGCGTTTTAAAAGCTGTTGACAATGTAAATAAATCCATTGCCCCGCTGCTGCTCGGTTATGATGTGGCTGACCAAACCGGCATTGATGACCTGATGATCCAACTCGATGGCACACCCAATAAAAGCAAGCTGGGCGCCAATGCTATACTGGCAGTAAGCCTGGCCGTGGCCAAAGCCGCTGCTGAAGAAGTTGCCCTTCCTCTTTACCGCTATATTGGTGGCACCAATGCCAAAACAGTACCCATCCCCATGATGAACATTCTGAATGGCGGCGCCCATGCGGATAATAAGATCGACTTCCAGGAATTTATGGTAATGCCGGTTGGGGCCCCCACTTTCAGCGAAGGATTACGCTGGGGTGTTGAAATATTTCATGCCCTCAAAACCGTTTTAAAGAAAAAAGGGTTCAGTACCAATGTGGGTGATGAGGGTGGTTTTGCACCTAATATCCAAAGCAATGAAGAAGCTATCGAAACGGTGCTTATCGCTATTGAAGCGGCAGGTTATAAGACCGGCTCACAGATCATGATCGCCATGGATGCAGCCAACAGCGAACTGTGGGATGCTAAAAAGAAAAAATATGTATTTCATAAAAGCAGCGGCAAAGAAATGAGCAGTGAGCAGTTGGTAAAATACTGGGAAAGCTGGGTGAAGAAGTATCCTATCTGCAGTATTGAAGATGGTATGGCCGAAGATGACTGGGCCGGCTGGAAATTACTTACAGATACTGTCGGCAGCAAATGCCAGCTGGTGGGTGATGATCTGTTTGTTACCAATGTTACCCGCCTGCAGCAGGGTATTGATAAAAAAACGGCGAATGCATTGCTGGTAAAAGTGAACCAGATCGGAACTTTAACAGAAACCATCAATGCCGTTACCCTGGCGCAACACAACGGGTACAATACTATCATGAGCCATCGCAGCGGAGAGACGGAAGACAATACAATTGCTGATCTTGCCGTTGCATTAAATTGCGGACAGATAAAAACAGGATCGGCCAGCCGCAGTGATCGTATGGCCAAGTACAACCAGTTGATCCGCATCGAAGAATTGTTGGGCAGCTCGGCTGTATATCCAAAAGGAAAGATTAAATTTGGTAAATAGAATACGGAGGCCAGAGGCCAGAGGCCAGAGGCCAGAGGCCAGAGGTCGGAAGTCAGAGGGAGACCCTCGGACTTCTGACCTCTGACTTCCGACTTCAGACCTCGGACTTCCGACTTCAGACATCCAGTTATATGAAACTACTGACCCATATCCCCGCCTTCCTCAAAAACAAGTACTTTATTGCATTTGCAGCTTTCTGCGTGGTGATTCTTTTCCTGGATAAGAACGACCTGTTCACCCAGCTGGAGCGTCGCCGGGAATTGAGGGGGCTGGAGCAAAGCAAAAAACACTACACTACCCAGTTGGCCTCAGAACGTAAAGAATTAGAAGCACTTAAGTCAAACCCGGCCACCCTGGAGAAATATGCAAGGGAAAAATACCTGATGAAGCGGGATGGTGAGGACCTCTTTATCATATCGGAAAAGTCCGATGCCGGCGCCTCCGGTGCAAAGAATTAGTATTAAAGACACAATAAGGTCATCCGGCACCCGTTAATATGACGGACATTTCTAATTTATCAGCTACCAGGGACAACATCTAATTACTGGACAAATTAATCGGTTTTCGCTTATGACCAACTTTACCCCTGAGGATCTCTTATTGTATTTGTACAAAGAGACCCCTGACCAACGCACCAATGAAATTGAGGCTGCATTAGAAAAGGACTGGACACTTCGTGAAAAATTACAAGTGCTCAAAATTTCGATGCAGCGGCTGGAAAAGCTCACAGAATCTCCCCGAACAGAAGTAGTACTGAATGTACTCCATCATGCAAGGGAACAAGCTGTAGAAACAGTACAGTAGTAGTTAACATTGCGGCCTAAAAGATCTTACATCTCTCCCCTGGAGGGATGTTTTTTTTGTCCTTTTCTGTACGCCGGGTTGGTAGTGCGGTTGTGGTTGGCAGCACTTACTCCTTCACCTGGTTCCGGTAAATGATATTGTTTATATCTACCGTCAGGTGCATGCACACCCGCCATAGTTTATCTTTTATTTGTTTAAAGCCTTCACTCTCCATGGTGAGCAACTGATCGCCATAGATCTCTGCTATCAGCTTATTACAATGCGCCACCAGCGATGTTTCAAACTGGTCCATTTCGCCATCGGCTTTATCTGCCTGCTCCATCAGCGCTTTTAATTCATAATAGATCTCTTCCGGAATCATAGTAGTAGTTTTTAAATTAAAGGATACGTTGCCACTACGGGCAGCGGTGTTTTTGTATATACAATTTACGAAAATTTAATTGGTCACGACTAACTTAGCTTTTTCGTTAATAAGGTTTCTACCAGTGCCAGTATGATAACTTTCTGTTTCGCCAAAGGCTGCGCCAAAAGAAAATGAATAAAGTCTTTATATAAATCATTGGACTCGGCATTCGACAGACTGTTCCAGTCCTGGGCTTTCGGATTAATGATGTATTTATTAAATAAATGACGGGTAGCAGGAATAAGATACAATGCTTCAATGGTTGGGCTTTCCTTATCGCTATTATAGGTCCGGTTGATCGATGTGATCATAACATTCACCCTGGCAATAGCTTCTACTTCATTAATAACCTCTTTAGAGGCCTCAGCATCCATTGCCTGAAGTTGCTGGTCCACCTCTGAAAAGAAAATAGCCATAGTGTTCGCCTCTGGCATCTTATACAAGTTTATTGTGCTGTCATACGAAAGCCTGCTGATCGCTTTGTTAAATATGGACAGGTCCTTCAGCATTGTAATACTGTGAAACACCTCTCTTTCGTTGTATTTTTCTATGCTGTTTTTTATTGATTGCCCGGATGCGAGAGAACCAGTAAAAGCGAGTAAGGCAAATATAAATTTCATAAAAAACAATCTATGCATAATTCTTGCTGTTAAGGATACTCAAACCCATAGCTCATTTTTACCAGTTTGCCTTTTTTAAAATAGTATTCAGCCGAATACAACGGCATATTATGCCCAAGCAACAAGGGATATTTTGCCATCTCTGTCAGGGTATAAGTAAGTACCACCAAACCTTTTTCCATTTTTTTTGAAAAATCTTTTCCTTTTTTCTTTATCACTGCAGTCATACTGGTGCCAATAGCTATTTTGCTTTCAGAAGAAAAAATATCAAATTTTTTAAGAACTGAATACTTGCGGTTCTTTAGTTTTACCCCGATTTCAAAACGGGCAAACGAATTTCTTGTGCTCCCCGGAAAAAATATAAGTCGCAGGTATTGTGTATTGGATTTATTGGCAAAGTAAATATCAGGCAGTGAGGCATCCTGATTTACCTTATCCATAATATCACCCAAATTCTCCTCACCCGATTCAAAATTATCAAGCTTCAATACTCCATTAACAGTTGAGTCGGGAACAAAAATCTGACAATAGCTAATCTTTGGAATCAAGCCCCAAAAAAGAAACAAGCCAATAAACATTATTTTCATACCCTTTTAGTTTCCCGTTATACCCGCTCTAAAAAACTCCACAAACAATGATCGATTTCATCTCACAAAGAGAGGGATACTTTTTTTATAATTGATAAATAAAGTTGTTGCCCCTCGTTCCCAGCTTCGCCGTTAATTGCTTTGCCGCTCTTTTTATCAAGCGTATAAAACAGGGAATCCGACAGGTGTATGTCTGTATCGTTTTTTATCTCCGCAAGCGGTTTAGAATATTTATATAGATACTCCTTCACCATTACTACTGAGTCATTGAAGTTGTATTGCAGATCAGCCCGGCCACCAGCACCAAAAACTACTACCCGGCACTGATAAATGCTGTTATTGCGATAACAAGCATTTGCTTCAGCACCTTCAGAGCTTATGTCTTCAATCTCATACTTTACGGTTGTATCACATTCTAAAGAGATGTTTATATCGTCTTTAATAGTCAAAGCGCTGTCGATAGTAGTACCGGCAGTATCCTTACTGCTTCCCGGATCTTTGCTTTCCCCGGTATTGCATGACAAACAAAAGGCTGACACAATGCTCAAAATTAGTACCCTCATAAAAATAGTTACTTTGGTAAAACAGGTAGTCCTTTTTCATCTTTGGGCATAACCCTTAGCTGCTTTATTGAATATCCTCTAAAATCCTCGAAATGTGGCATATCTACAGACCTGAAACGGCCTCCCCAATTCAATCCTACTGACTCTCCGATTCGGCCTAGCAATGGGTACTGAGCTGACCCGTAATTAATCTCACCATTCTCTATTGGGACCACATCAATTGCTAATCCATAATTATGGTTACTTTGCCCTCCTTTTGCTCCTGTTACTGTTGCCTCACCCTTAATTCCTCTTCTTCCTTTTGCATATAAGGCATTCTGTTGAGCAATAGTTCGAAAACCATCCGTAACCCGTAGCTTAATACCGAAGCGATTATCCGTTTTTAAAATAAACGCCTTCACCTTATTTTGAATTGAAGGATGAAGGGTGGAAATTTTTTTGTCGCTTGCTGCATCACCTGTACTTATATCAGAATAACTCTCCCATTTTTCAGTAGCGTTTCCGTCATTATCTGTCCCTAATGTTGTCCTGCCTTCAATCCCAAATGTGTATGCATTTGCTACTGTTCCCTTCTTTGCCGTTTTTTTCCCTGTTTTTTCATCTGTATCGTACCCCACCCATTTGTAGCCGTTTATGTTTTCCTTATCGTCTGGTTTTACCGCCTGGCCGTCTTCATTTATTGGAAGCCATTCGAGTCCCTCTAAATCAATGCCATTGATTGGTTTATTCTCAGCATATGCGTAAGTAGTATTATGTACATATTGGGCAGCAAGAGGGTCGATCTGTATAAACCTGGCAATTTGGGGGTCGTAATTCCTGTACCGAAATTGATACCAATTCAAATCGAATTCACTATCAAAGGGTTGCGATACAAACTTCAGTCTGTTTTCAGGAAACCCATTTACATATGCTTTACTACTAATCCCCTTCATCGTCAATCCAAATGGATAGTAATGTGTTTCTTCCACCAGCGGTCCTTTCGTATGCACTACTTGTAAATTATCAAAGAACACATTTACGGGGCTTTCATTGCTGACATAAATATATACATAACCGTTCTTTTGCACTGCCCGGTTTTGCAGCTCACTAAAATGGTCTTTTAATCCGGGGCTGTTATTCACCGGACTAAAACCTCCTTCCACCATCTTAAACTGTTCGTCAAAAAATATATAATTAATAAATGCCCTGGGCCGCAGGGGATAGCCTGCATCATTCCTTCCCGGGTCACCCAGGTAGGTAGTGCTGAGTGGATTGGTAATTCCACTTATAGCATTTAATTCCGCAGCTGTGGTATGTGCACCGGCTATGGCGCCACCGGGTGTGCCCATCAACCCGGAAAGTAATTCCAGTACAGGTATGGCTGCATTCGCTGCATTACCACCCGTATTGTTTTGAAAATAATAACTCTTGCCCCATATATCTATCTTATCTCCTGCCATTACTTTTAAAGTAATACCTAACCCGGTCTTATTGGTGTTACTGCTAAGTTTATATAGCTTTTGACTGTTGCCGGCTGAGAATGCGGCATCAGCAGGATTATTCCCAATTCCATTATCGTTGGTATAGGCCGGCAGACCTGATACATTTGTGGCCTGTTCTATTTTAGTATTATCAATGGTGTAGTACTGCTCTTCAGTGGATCGCTTCGCATCTTCCAAACTGGCCACAGGGTATTTGTCCTGCTGCTGCTCTTCCGTGAGTATCATTCGCACATTTCCCAAATGATCTTTCAGCATATAATCATAGGCCCACCCCAGCCCTCCTGAAGGGAGGGAGGAAAGCCGTATCCTTCCTTCTTCATGCCCGGTAAATTGCAACACATTGGTGTAAGAAACCGGGTTGCCACCGCCCTGGCTTTTACTTTCATACACAAACCCGTTGATATAAGTAGTGGTGGTGGTGGTCCAGTTGTCGAGAGCAGGATGTTCGGCTACTATTTTTTTTAACTTGTTTCCTGTTGCATCATATGTATAGGTAATGCTTCTTGTAGAATAAGGCGGACTGGCAGCCGGGTCTTCCACCGTTATCACTTCGGGCAGGTTCAGGTGATTATATTGTATGCCGAGTATCTTTTTATTCCGGTCCATTACCAGGTTGCCATTGGCATCATAACTGTAATCATCCGTTCCGGAATTGTCGCCATCTTTAAAATCTCCCAGTCCGTTGTCTGTCGCTATTACATCCGTTACTCTTGCGAGTTTGCTACTTCCCTGTTGGTACAGGTAGCCCAGGTTATCTATTTGCACACTGCCGGTCAGCTTCAGTCCCCATTGCTGCATCTGTTTTATATTACCATTATCATCGTACGCCGTGCCTGCTGTAATGCCGTCGCCCATCTTCATAGAAAAATTTACTCCTGCTGTTTGATTAAAAGCACTGCCGGTATATTGACTAAAGTCGGCTTTCATTAACCGGTTGGCTGCATCATAATTAAAATCATATTTTCTTTTCTCCCCATCGCCTTTACTCTTCCAAACCATACCTCCGATATTGCCATTGTATTGGGGATTATTGTAGGTTTGCCCGCCGATAAGATTGTTATTGGCCTTATCATAGCCCAGGTCAAATCCAAAGAAAGGCCCCCCGGTCCCCGAAGGAGGAGCAGCATCACGGGCATAATCCCTGTTCATACCCAGCAGCCATCCTCTTATATTGTATTCGTAATTCAACAGCCCCCCTGCCCCCCAAAGGGGGGTTCCGGACCCCGCACCTAATTGTTTTCCCTTTAGCTGGCCCAGTTTATCGTACTTGTTTGTCAGTATCAGTTGTTCCGGTTTGTTTACGGCCGCGCCACTAATATTACTGTTTACTATTTTCCGCACTTGCAGTACTCTGCCCATATCATCATATGTCATTTTTGTGATCACTATATGTTCCTGCGTATTCTCACTGCTCATTTCTTGCTTTTGTATCGCCATTAAAGGCTGTCCGGCCCAATTGTATTGAGTAGTGTTCACATCGGTGCCGCCACTTATATTGGTGCTTTGCACTTGTACAGGCCTGCTTTTTTCATCATAATAAGTAACGGTATTGATAAAGGAGGTAGTGCCCAATATTCTTGTTTGCATCCAGGTGGCCAGTCCTTTTGTGGCGGTGCTTTTTTGCGGCATTTGCGGATAAGGCCAGTTATTATTATCTGTATTAGAAAAATAACTGTTCCAGGTGTTCAGGTAGTCTGATAACCCGGCGGGCAACCCGGCATAATCATCATAGTGGGTAATTGTAAGCTGCTCATAGCTGCTGCTGGTCAGCGGATAATTGGAACTGCCCGCAGCATTTGCCTGGTGAAAGCTTAGTGAGTTATTATTAATCCATAACCCCGTTTCCACCGGCCGGTTCATCCCGTCGTATTTGGTCACCATCCAGTTCCCCGAGTTGCGCATATTGGCATCCTGCATCATCACTAACCGGTCCAGGGCATCATACACCATGTATATCTCCCCCGCTCCGGGCACTTTTTTCATGCTCATCCTGTTTCTTTCATCATATTCGTACCTGAAGCATTGTTCATCCAATATAATAGGTGAAAGCTGTCCATTTACCGGCCACCCTTCTGCCGCCATTGCTTTCACCCCTTCCGGTTGAATCACACAACGCAGGTTGCCAAGGTCATCATATATATAGCAAGTGCATAACCAAGCCCCCCCGCCCCCCGAAGTGGGGATCCCCGTGCCATCATCAGGCGGCCCGGTCAGTTGTACTTTCTTCAATACTATCCTGCCTTCTTTATCTTTAAATTCTATCACTTGTTTACCATGTTCATCAGTCAGTACATTTTTGAACAGCTGACCTTCGCCATATGGGCCCATAACAGAATATACACCAAAGCTGCCGGGGCTATTTTCACATTTCCACATCATCACATTATCTGCATTGGTATTTACCCAGTATTTCATTTCCATACCACGTCCGCTTCCTGCCCAGTTGTTGCCGGGTGGCATGGTCTTCTCCACCCTGTTTAGTGATGAAGACTCATAATTTGTTTTGCCATAAAAAACTGTTTCTCCCTGTGTGCCATACTGTGCCGTCATAAAAGATTGCTGCTGCTGAAACGGGTTCAGTTTAAAAGCCCCGTCATTCACCGATGCATTATTAGCGGTATTGTTAGCTGCAAAAGGCAGGTATTTGTATTGCTCACGGCCCACCACATCATAGACCACAGGACTTACCAAATCAGTAGCAGCTCCCCCTGTTTCCAGCGATGCCTGCTTAAGTACTGTTTGCACGAGGCGCCCCAACCCGTCGAAATACTTTGTGGCTTGTTTTACGTCACGCACCGGCCTTGTAACAAGAGCCGTTCCATTTTCCTCCGGCGCTGCTGCTTCCCAGGTGCGTAAATAGTTTACCGGGGTATTACCGGGATATGCATTAGTATTTTGAGCAGCTGCTTCAGTGAGCCCGGTAATTACTACAAGGGAACAAAAAAATAATCCTTTTCTCATAGGGGGTTTGATTAGTGGTTGTATATATTATCATTTGAGTCATGAATTCTATCAGACGGTACATGCAGGTTTATATACCCGAATTACCGCCGAGTTTTACTATTCTTTCATGCTCATTGGCAGCAGCAGAGCTGCCGGATGATTATAACAAACACTATGAACCATTCAGCATAACATTATAAATATTATCCTGTAATGATCGTGAAGCAGCAATACTTCACTATTTCATGCTCTTGATGGGGAAATTAATGCAGAACAAGTGCAGATGATCTTCTTGCTTGCAGGGGCAAATTAGTAAAAAAGAAAATACTGCCAATACCACTTTCAAGGTATTTTTAAAAAAAGTGTACTATCAACTCTCGACTCATAACTACCGACTCTCGACTCTCGACTACTGACTATCGACTATCAACTCCCGACTCCCAACTATTCTTTAAATTCTTTTTCAAACTCTTTATCCATCTTGTTTTCGGTCAGCTTCATGTGGTTCTTATCGGCAAAGGCACGCTGGGCTTTGTGAAGTCCGTTGATATATCCTTCCTCTTCCTTGCTCAGCCGCACCGTTATAGCATTCACTTCCTGCTCTGCTGTAGCCACATCTATGCCCGGCTTGTTACGCACCTGCAGCAATTCCTTATAATCCGTGCTGAATACTTTTTTGTAAAAGGTAAAAGTGCGCACCGCCGCATCCCGCAGCGCAGAGTCTTTCTTAAAAGGAGGCATACCCTTTAGATCCACGATCATCTCATCCGTTTCATCGGAAAATTTATCCAGCATCTGCTCGGCGCTGTCCAGGTTCACGTCTGCCGCCCGGCCAAATTCCAGCACCTTCTTCATCAGTATGGCCTGCCGGCCTACGATATAATCATTGTATTGCACCGCATTCTTGTACGTCACCCCGTTGCGGCCCTTTACCGGTTTATTGCAGGAGGCCAGCGCAGTTAACAGTACCACAGACAGCAGGAGATAACGCATAGTTTCTTTTTTAGAAAATGAAATTACTTCCTTTTAGAGACAAAACCGCAGAGATGCAGAGGCGCAGCGGTTATACTGTAATCCTCGTCAGTTAGCCGTTTCTTCGCCGATAGAGTCGGCATTTACAATGCCCAGCTTTTCCACGGCTGCCTGCGCCGCTATTTGTGAAGCATCTTTTTTATTAAAGGCACGGCCTTCGGCAATGTTCTTTCCGTCTATCACTGCCGCTACGGTAAACAGGCGTCTGCCGTTCTCCAGCTTTTCATTCAGCGTTTCAAATTCCAGCACCCGCCCGTTCTTATTGGCCCAGCCGTAGAGTTTGTTCTTGTGGTTGATCTCCAGTATCTCCAGGTCGTCCATGAACATATGCGGCAGTATGATATAATCCAGCACCCATTTACTCGCCTTCTTATATCCATGATCGAGATAGATGGCGCCTACCAAAGCTTCCAGCGTATTGCCAAATATCTGGCTCACCTTCAGCGATCCGTCCATTTTATTGTAGAGGGTGATTTTCTTCAGTCCCATGCGGATGGCTATTTCATTCAACTGCGCCCTGTTCACCATCTTGCTGCGCATCTCTGTCAAAAAACCTTCTTCTTTATACGGGTAGCGTTTAAAAAGATAGTCGGCTATCATAGCGCTCAGCACCGCATCACCCAGGTATTCCAGCCGCTCATTATTTTCATCCGCCGCCTCCCGCACCGAACGATGCGTTAGCGCCGTTTTATACAAGAATGTATTGCCCGGTTTAAAACCCAGCAGGTTTCGCAGTTCCTTTTTGAAAGAAGAACCCGATTCTTTAGCAAAAAAATTTTTGAAGAAATCCACGGCTTTAAGCTACAATAAAAGTTTGAAAGTTGGAGGGATAAAGTTTAAGGTTTAAGGTTTAAAGTTTAAGGTTTAAAGTTCAAAGTTGTCTTACAGCAGAAAATTTCTGCGGCCCTGAAGAAAACGCTGAATAAATGAACATTAAACGTTCAACATTACACTTTAAACTTCTTCACGATCACACAGGCATTATGTCCGCCAAAGCCAAACGTATTGCTGAGTGCAGCATTTACTGTACGTTCCTGTGCTTTATTAAATGTGAAGTTCAGCCGCGGGTCCAGTTCAGGATCATCGGTAAAATGATTGATAGTGGGAGGAATGATATGATGCACCACGGCTTGTATGGCGGCAATCGCTTCTATCACACCGGCAGCACCCAGGCAATGGCCGGTCATGGATTTGGTAGCGCTGATGTTCAGGTTATAGGCATGCTCCCCAAATACTTTGGTTATCGCTTTCACTTCAGCCCCATCACCAATAGGGGTGCTGGTGCCATGTGTATTGATGTAGTCGATCTCTTCCGCTTTCATACCGGCATCATCCAGTGCCACCAGCATCACATTCATGGCGCCCAGTCCTTCCGGATGTGGTGCGGTGATATGATGTGCATCAGCCGTAGCGCCGCAACCGCCGATCTCACAATAGATCTTTGCGCCCCTGGCTTTCGCATGTTCCAGTTCTTCCAGTACTAACATACCGGCAGCTTCACCCATTACAAAACCATCCCGGTCTTTATCATACGGACGGCTGGCCGTGGTGGGGTCATCATTGCGTTCGCTCATTGCCTTCATGGCATTAAAGCCACCCACACCTGCTTCGCTGATCACTGCTTCACTGCCACCGGTAAGTATGATATCCGATTTGCCCAGGCGGATCAGGTTGAAGGCATCCATAATGGCATTGGTACTGCTGGCACAGGCACTTACCACGGCAAAGTTGGGCCCGCGGAGATTGTGCCGCATGCTGATCTGTCCGGCAGCAATGTCCAGGATCATTTTAGGAATAAAGAACGGATTAAAGCGGGGCGTGCCATCTCCTCTTGCAAAATCGGTTACTTCATGCTGAAAAGTGATGAGGCCGCCGATACCACTGGCAAACACCACACCCACCCTGTCGGGATTGATATTGTCTTTGTTCAGTCCGGCATCCGTCATGGCCTGGTCGCTTACCACCAGGGCCAGTTGGGTAAAGCGGTCGATCTTACGGGCTTCTTTTTTATCTAAGAATTGTGTGGGTTCAAAGCCTTTTATTTCACAGGCAAAACGGGTGCGGAATTTAGACGCATCAAACAACGTGATAGGGGCAGCACCAGACACTCCATTGATCAATCCATTCCAGTAGTCTGAAATGCTATTGCCCAATGGCGTAAGGGCACCCATACCCGTAACGACAACCCGTTTTAGTTCCATACAACTTTAAGATAAATCAGTTAATGTAAAGATACAAACTCCGCTTTTGCAAAGTTTCTGGTGAGAAGTAAAATCCGCCTTCTCTGTCCCTGCAGTCAGAAGGCGGATTCCTTTATTCCCAGCCGTGCTGGTTATACTTATTTGGCATGCTCTTCCAGGTAAGTTACAGCCTGTCCCACTGTAGTAATGGTCTCAGCCTGCTCATCCGGAATGGAGATGTTGAATTCTTTTTCGAATTCCATGATCAGTTCTACCGTATCTAATGAATCGGCACCCAGGTCATTGGTAAAGGAAGCTTCGCTTGTTACTTCTGCTTCGTCAACACCCAGTTTGTCAACGATGATCTTTTTTACTCTTGATGCAATGTCTGACATGTTCGTAAAGTTTTGTTTATTGGGTGCAAAAATATACTTTTTGAATTAATAAGCGTTCAAAAGGCTGTTTTTTCCCGAATTAGAGCAAATCCCTGAAAATGAACCCTTCAGGGTCTGTCATCGCTTGTTTGCGCACCAAAAATAACAAACGAAACGGTTGGCTGTTTTGCAAGTTATTTGTAATTTGATGGTCACTCTCACCAATTAACTGGTTATGGCATTGAAGATCCTCGATCATGGCAGCTTTGAATACCGCCAAATGGTAAAACTGCGGGATGATATTCTCCGCAAACCGCTGGGTCTGGGCTTTACTCCGCAGGAACTGGAAGAGGAAAAAGAAAATATGCTGATCGGCGCTTTTGAAGATGAAGATATCCTCGGCTGCTGTATGCTGGTAGAAGAAAATCCGGATACCGTACGCCTCCGCCAAATGGCTGTACTAAATAATCTGCAGGGAAAAGGTATTGGCCGTGCACTGATGAGCTTTGCAGAAAATATTGCAAGAGACAGGGGCTATAAAATATTATCCATGCATGCCCGTAAAAACGCCATCGGCTTTTATGAAAAAATGGGCTACCGGGTAGCCAGTGATGAATTTACCGAAGTAACGATTGCGCATTTTGTGATGGAAAAAAAACTTGTTTAGATGATAACCGTTAGATGATAGATGATAACGGATAGATGATAGTTAGCACTACAGTACAGGCATACACCAAAGGATTGAAAAGTGTTTTTTGGGGAAAAGATAGAAGAGAATAACTATTCAAACCGATTGATGACTTTTCGATCTAAAGAAACTATCATCTATCATCTATCCACTATCATCTAATCTCACCCTTTCTTCACCTTACTCTTTATCAGCTGCCTTAGTTCATGCACTTCATCGGAATCTTTGCACCCGCTTTTAGGTACCAGGAAAAAAGAACGGCTGTCGAAATATAAATGAAAGAAATGCGGGCTTTCGAGATAACTCTTTACTGCTTCCCAGGGCCATGTTTTGGAACTGCCGCCTTCATGCCCGAGTGTAAAACTGGTTTCATTAAAATCCAGGCTAAAGGAATGTTTGAACGTAACTGCCCTGCGGTACACAATACCGGGCAGCAAAAACATAAAACTGATCATCAGCGTTACCCATAAAAAGGAACCTAAGAAAAAAGCGGTGGCCGTTATTTTACCCAGCGCATACAGCGTTACAGATATCAATGCAAACACATTCACCAGTATGATCATAAGGCGTATCTCTGGCCGGCTGATAAAATGATACCGCAACGCCTGTATCACCTGTCCTTTTTCATATCCAAAATAAATAAGCATAGCTGTTCCGGTTAATTGTCTGTTCCTATTTTAGCGATCTTCCACTCCTCTCCTTCCTTTTTCATCGTAAGGGTTACCAATGTTTCGTCCTCCTTTTTGCCGTTATTATCATAATTACCCTTTACATCCACCAGTACATATTCTCCCGACCAGTTCAGTCCCCAGGGTTTTGATTTATTTACCTGCTTCAACAGGTACGATGGTTCTTCCTGGCTATTGGTGTACCAGTCATAATCAAACCCGTAAGGAATATCACCTTCTGTATCCAGTTTGAAGGCAGAATCACATTCTTTAAAAAAACGTTTCTGGTTCATTACAAATTCCTCTCCTAACTGCGGGATATTGAGCCGCAGAAACTGGTGGTACCGTTCCACTTCATCCCAATTGATCTTATACGGCGGTGCATTCTTTTTCTTTATACTGGCATATAAATGATAATTGTTCAGCAGCATGTAGTTCTTATCGTACCAGTTATAAAAATCAACGATCGTTTTCCGGATCGCTGCGGAATCGGTCGCTTTGTCCGGCACCGCTGTGGCAGTTGCTGTGTCTGTAGTCGTAGTTGTTTTACTTTCGGCTACCTGCTTTTTTTGGTTGCAGGAGACCAGGGCTGCCAGGAACAGCAGGAGTATAGCAGCATTCTTTTTCATTCGGTGTTAGTTTATGGTGTTTTTAATTCTTTTTCGCTGATGCTCCATTCGGCCAGTTGCTCCCCTTTCTTTCCAAGGAAGGTAACTGTAAGTTTACGTTCATTTCTTTTTCCGCTAAAGGAAAAGCGGGCATAGTTCTGTTTTTCATCAATACCTACTACCCTGTAGGGATTGTTTTTTTCTGCGCCGCCAAAACTATGGGTGCCGGATGTAAGTGGTGATACGGTGATATCAAAAAGAGAATAAGTGCCCGGGCGGTCCACTTTTATTATTTCTGAGTGGTGCCTGTCGCCGGTAAGAAATACCACCCCGTTTATTTTATACTCTTTTAAAAAGTTCATCAGTTCATCATACTCGGCGGGAAAATCCCACCAGGTATCAAACGGGGAGACCGGGTTGAGCACCTGGCTGCCCACGGTAATGATCTTGAAGGTGGCGGTGCTGTACAGCAAAGAGTTTTTCAACCATTCCATCTGTTGTTTGCCCAGCATTCTTTTTTCGGGGTTGGGTTTTCCATCAACAGAGTCTTTCATTCGGTCGGCGCTGCGCCACCAGCGGTCGTCGGTCATAAAGATATCGGCATCACCGAAACTGGTCATTGTATAAGTGCCCTGCCCATTCTCTCCGGAAGAGGGATTGCAGAAATAAGAATTAAAGACCTTACGGCTGGTTTCTTTCAGAATGTAGTTCTTACCAATATCATTGGGGCCATAGTCGTGATCATCCCAAATAGCATACTGCGGCATGGCCTTTAGAAAGTTCTGCAAAATTGGAATGGCCCTGTCGTGACTGGCCCTGTACCAAAGTCCCCATTCGCTGTAATAATCCACTTCCCGGGTGTACCAGGCATCACCAAGCCAGAGCATAAAGGCTGCCTGTTCTTTCGCCATTGGTTCAAAAATAGAAGAATCTTTTCCGTATGGATTGCCGGGCCTGTCATACACGGGCTGATTAAAATAAGAACAGGAACCTGTTAAAAAACTAAAATCGGGCACTTGCTTCCTCCATTGCCAAAGATCTTTGGTGGTGAACTCGCCACCACTGCCGGCAGCTTTTCCATTTAGTATGATCTTGTACTGGTAGGTGGTATTGAAATCCAGCCCACCGATGGTAAATTTTATCGGGTTGAATTCATTACCCAGCTCTCCTTTGTACGCTATGGTGTTGCTTTTTACATTCCCTTTCTTATTGTACTGGATGGCGGCTGTTTTTACTTCCTGCGATACTTCCACCCACACTTTGGCATCCCTTAGTTCTACCGGGCCCAGCATGGGGCCAGAAATGATACGGGGTTGGGCGGCAACTGTAATGGAAAGAGATAACAGGAGAATGATGGAAAGAAAATTTTTCATTGGTGAAGTTTTGGCTGTACAAGTTATACTAAAAGTGAACTACAAAATAAACCAATATCTCTAAGATATAATACAGGAGGCCGTGGTGTTACTATTATTTTATTCAGCAGCTGTGATCAGGCGATGCGGTAGTGGGGAGAATAAAAAAAAGCCGTCCTGCCTGGGGCGGGACGGCTGCTATTATTTTATAAAAAAACTTATGGTCTGATCTTAAGCAGCTGACAAATTTTGTCGTAAGGCATTGCTTTAAGCTGTTCTGCAGTATAGTTTGT
>JBEBIF010000301.1:0-4435 GCA_040080515.1 Chitinophagaceae bacterium
GTATTTGAAAGAGCAGATGCTGCCTCAAATCCTTTCTCTCTTCTTGCAGTTACCCGCCTGGCAGAAAATTCAATCTGGCGGGTAGTATAGAAAGAGATGGAATCAATGCGATGTTGAAGAGTGATGTTATCAGCAGCCAGTCTTCTTAATTCCGCCAGTTCCTTATAAACTACAGCTTGCGATTTATTTAAGGGGTCTAATAAAACAACTGAACCGGTAAGAGCAAACTCCCTGGACCCTGTTTCATTAAGCATAGTATTAGCCAGCACCTTTTCAGAATGATACAGCACCTCCGTTGCAAGAGATACACGTTTTGATACATCCTGAATTTTTTTTGATTGCAGATAGGAAACAAAAACAATAGTCATGATGGTGGCAATGACCATCATCATACCCACGAACAGCATTTTTTCTGGTACTAACTTTATCATAAGAAGGTTTGCGCCAGTATTTTGAAAATAATATTCCTTTGGCAGTAATTAATAGTCTAACACTCGGGATCTCATACTTGCTACGCATGGCCTTACTGCAATAAAGAAGTGATCAGAGGATGGTGGAAGGTGTTTTTTCTTAGTTGGTAGCAATTATAAGGTACGGTAAATAAATGAAGTTTCAACTACATGTAAACCCTTACGGATATTAGTGTGCAATAGATTAAACGGTTTCAGACAAGTGTCGGTACAGGATGCACCCTTCTTTCAATTCTTCAAAACAACTTTAATTGCTGTCCGGTGATTTAAAAAACCCAATTGGAACAGTAAAAGAAGTGTTGATCCTGTCACCACTATTCCATTACCGGAGCACCGGTAATTCCGTCACTGCAATACAATACTGTTCAAAATGAAACAGTTGTGCCCCGAAATAGTTTCATTTCCCCCACTTTTACTATCTTCCTTTCTTAATTGCTTGCTATGCAAAGATCAAAGATCGCCGGTATCGGGATGTATGTGCCACCCCATGTGGTTACCAATAATGACCTGCTGAAATATATGGATACCAGTGATGAATGGATACAGGAGCGAACCGGTATCAAAGAGCGCCGGTATGCCCACCGCACCGATGAAACCACGACTACTATGGCTGTGGAAGCTGCTAAAATTGCTATCGAAAGGGCCGGTATCACCCCGCAGGATATTGACTTTATCGTTTTTGCCACGCTGAGCCCTGATTATTACTTCCCGGGATGCGGGGTGTTATTACAACGGGCCATGAAGATGAAAGAGATCGGTGCACTGGATGTGCGCAACCAATGCAGCGGCTTTGTGTATGCCCTGAGTGTGGCCGACCAGTTCATTAAAACCGGTATGTATAAGAACATACTGGTAGTAGGTGCCGAAAAGCATTCTTTTGGACTCGACTTCAGCACCAGGGGAAGAAATATCTCCGTGATATTTGGTGATGGTGCCGGTGCATTGGTGCTTCAGCCAGCAACTGAAGAAAACCAGGGTATCCTTTCCACCCATCTGCACAGTGATGGCTCAGCAGCAGAGATCCTTGCCATGTACAATCCGGGGACACATGCCAACCATTGGGTGGACCAAAAACTGGCAGATTTCAACGATAATGAGATCGGCGATATGTTCATGAGCCATAACATGATCGATAGTGCTCAAAACTTTCCATTCATGGATGGACAATCCGTTTTTAAAAAGGCGGTAGTAAAATTTCCGGAAGTGATAGTGGAAGCATTAAACAACAACGGCCTTCAGACTTCTGACCTCCGGCTTCTGATACCCCACCAGGCCAACTTGCGCATTGCACAATTTGTACAGCAAAAATTGAAACTTAGTGATGACCAGGTATATAACAATATCCAGCAATACGGCAATACCACTGCAGCATCCGTTCCTATTGCATTGTGCGAAGCATGGGAAAAAGGAAAGATAAAAGACGGTGACCTGGTTTGTCTTGCTGCTTTTGGCAGCGGATTTACCTGGGCCAGCGCTTTACTAAGATGGTAGGAGCTGCGGTCTGCAACTTACTGCTCTGAATACCTGTCAGTACAGTATAATTGTTGAGCAATGAAAAAAGCAATTCTTTTAACCAGCCTTTTATTTACATTTTTCGCCATGCAAGCGCAAACAAAGTGGAGCATCTCCTTGTCGGGAAAGGTTGTGTTAAAAAACAGAACAGAAGATTCTGAAAAAAATATTTTGAAAATAAAAAGACCCGGCTTGAAAAAGCCTGGCAATATTACCATCTCATTTGCCAAAAAAGATACTGCATCGGTAATTACCATAATGGCTGACGATGCCAACAGGTCCGGGTTAAAAAGCTGGGAAAATGTAAGCCAAAAGATCACCATCACCAGTGCTGAATTGAAAGAATTGTTTACCGGCCGCAGCAAGATCGTTTTCTATTATACTGCCATTCCCCGTGACCCTGAAAAGGCAGCCATCGTCCGTATGAGGCCAATACACCTTTGTACCGTGGTGCTGCAATAAGAGACAATACAGCCCTGTATTACTATTTTTGCCGGGAATGAACAGGCGACTCCTTTATATCATTAACCCTATTTCTGGTACCAGGACAAAAAGAGACCTGCAGCAACTCATTGAAAAAAGAACCTCAACAGAAAATATTCCTTTCCAGGTATTCCCGTCTGTTGCCAGCGGCGATTACTCTTTTCTTCTTCCCATTATTGCTGAACAAAAAATAACCGATGTGGTAATTGCAGGCGGAGATGGTACAGTGAGCCAGGTGGTGAACAGCCTGATGAATTGTAATGTAAACTTCGGTATCATTCCCTGCGGCTCGGGCAATGGCCTGGCCAATGCAGCCAATATTCCAAAACAGCCGGCCAAAGCACTGGAGCTGCTTTTTTCGGGCAAGCCTTCTCTTACGGATGGGTTTTATATTAATAACCAGTTTGCCTGTATGTTGTGCGGTCTTGGTTTTGATGCAAAAGTGGCCCATGCTTTTGCGGAGCAACCCCATCGTGGTCTTACTACTTATGTAAAACAGGTAGTAAAAAACTTTTTCTCGGCAAAACCCTACCAGTTTGAATTACAACTCGGAGATAATAAATTACAGGTTGACGCCTTCTTTATCAGCATTGCCAACAGCAATCAGTTTGGTAATAATTTTACCATCGCTCCGCAGGCCAGTCTTACAGACGGGCTGCTTGATATTGTGATCGTAACCAACCAGGGCAAACTTAGTTTGCTGCTCCAGGTATTTAAACAGATACGGGGGAAAAACAAACTGCTGGCAGAATCAGTAACGGTTGATAAAAAGATTTACCCGGATGGTGCTGCCGGACGGGGGATCATCTACTTTCAGACAGAAAAATTGCTGATCCGCAATATCGCTCAGGCACCGCTGCATATTGATGGTGATCCTGCGGAAACTCCTGATGAAGTAAAGATCGAAGTAAAAAAAAGATGCTTCCGGCTTATTCAACCCGCATAGAATCTGCGGCGGCTTTATTAAACAGCTCCAGCGTTCGTTGAAAACTTTTTTGATTGCCCGGAGAATAAATGGAGTTCATAATATCCTTTTCTTCCCGGCGGGTAAGGTGAAAATTAAGTGCCGCTTTATCTTCTTCGTTATTAGCAGCATACTGAAAAGCAATTTTATAAACGGGGTTGCCGCTTCGGGTGGTATAAAAATTCAACATATCATTCTGAAAGTATTCCATCATCTTAAACCAGTTATGCTGCAACAGCAAAAAGGGTTTGGTGGCATGATCACTGATATCATCTGATAAGTAAGGGGCTTCCCAACCGCCGGCTGTCCGGTCCCGTATCTGCATCACCAGCACGCCGCTGGTATTTTCCTTTATCCAATCATCAAAGTTTGCCAGAAAACGCAAAGAGGTTTCTTGCCCGTAATTATCTCTCAATCCGGCATCCATTACATCTATTACCGGGTTGGATGGAAGCCAGACATTTGGCAACACGATGGGGAAAGTGGCGTTCATCCGCATGGCGGTCAGCATCCGGATATTATAAGGGTCCTGTTTGGCAAAGAAAGTGGTGAAGTCAACGGCATCCGGGTCAACAAACGGAACATTGGTGGTGTCTTGTGGCACCTGCATCATAAACCGCACTGGCTGGGTACTGATGATCATTTTGCGGCTGTCTCTTGTTATCACCGAATTGAAGAACATCAATGGAATATTGGCCGCTTTTTCATCGACCACATAATCTTTCAATTGTTTATTTAAAAAACCCCGTGTATTGCTGCTGAGTTTTTGTTCAAAGGCATAGCCCCTGTCTTTTACATAGCGGTAGGGCCCAACAGAAAATTTTTGTGCCGGGGATATCAGGTCTCTTGCAAAAAAGGAAGTGAATAACGGGTTTAACAGATCGCCGGCAATATCATCTACATATTGCTTATCCTGCAGGTTAATATTTTTACCTTGCTGCCTTCGCAAATACAACTCTCTGAAATAAGCAGCGCCGATCATTCCACCCGAAGCCCCGTTTATAAG
>JBEBIF010000302.1:0-4430 GCA_040080515.1 Chitinophagaceae bacterium
ATTAATACCTGTAATGTTCTGCTTTGAACGGCCCTTCTTTACCAATACCCAGATAAGCAGCCTGTGCATCTGTCAACTCATCCAGCACTACGCCAATTTTTGCAAGATGCAGGCGGGCAACTTTTTCATCCAGGTGTTTTGGCAACACATATACTTTGTTTTCGTAGTTTTTATTGTTGGTCCACAATTCTATCTGCGCCAAAGTCTGGTTGCTGAAAGAATTACTCATCACAAATGATGGGTGACCGGTAGCACAACCAAGATTTACCAAACGGCCCTCAGCCAGGATGATCACATCGTGTCCATCTACGTTATAAATATCCACTTGCGGTTTGATCGTATCTTTTGTATCGCCATAATTGGTATTCAACCAGGCAATATCAATTTCAATATCAAAGTGGCCAATATTACAAACGATCACTTTGTCCTTCATCAGTTTGAAATGTTCACCTCTTATCAAATCACGGCAACCGGAGGCGGTAACAACAATATCAGCTTCTTTTACCGCATCAATCATTTTCTTTACTTCAAAACCATCCATGGCGGCCTGTAGCGCACAGATAGGATCAATTTCAGTAACGATAACACGGCAACCTGCCCCTTTTAGTGATGCAGCGGAACCTTTACCTACATCACCATAACCACCAACAACGGCTACCTTACCAGCCAGCATTACATCGGTAGCTCGGCGGATAGAATCAACTAATGATTCTTTGCAACCATACTTGTTATCAAACTTGGATTTTGTGACAGAATCGTTGACATTGATGGCAGGCATAGGTAAAGTACCTTTTGCTACTCTTTCATATAAGCGGTGAACACCGGTAGTTGTTTCTTCAGAAATACCTTTTACATGTTGAATTAACTCAGGATATGTATCCAATACCATATTAGTTAGGTCACCTCCATCATCCAAAATCATATTCAATGGTTTGTCTTTACCACCAAAGAACAATGTCTGTTCAATACACCAGTCAGCTTCTTCCTGCGATTGACCTTTCCAGGCAAATACACCGATACCAGCAGCAGCAATAGCAGCCGCAGCATGATCCTGTGTAGAAAAGATATTACAAGAACTCCATTTTACTTCTGCACCGAGTGCAGTTAATGTTTCAATTAATACGGCAGTCTGGATTGTCATGTGTAAACAACCGGCCACTCTTGCACCTTTCAGTGGTTGAGAAGGTCCGTATTCGTTACGGATAGACATCAGACCGGGCATTTCTGCTTCGGCCAATCTTATTTCTTTACGTCCCCATGCTGCAAGGGAAATATCTGCCACTTTGTAGGGCAGGCTAAAATCAATGGATTTAGTTACTGTTGACATTTTTTATAGCGTTTAATTTACGGCGGCAAAGGTAATGTTTACAGGTGAATAAAAACCTGTATGGACAAGGATAACTGATACTTGTTTTAAACGTCTTGTCCCACTGAAGCAGAATCATCAAAACTGCGCCATTGTTGAAGGTTAAAAGAGTTTACTAACCGTTGGTTTTAAACAAATAGAATAACTTTGAAGCACTAAAAGCTGATAATGATAGCATACGATACTGTTTCAGAAGCGATAAACGGTCTGAAGAAAAGGGGGTTCGGGTTTGATTTCAACCTGGAGGAAAACTGTATCGTTTGTAATACAGATAAATTTGATGTGAATGATTTTGAGATCGTAGAGATATACCGGTTTGAAGGAGATTCAGACCCATCAGACGAAGCAATTGTCTATGCTATTGAGTCTGTGAATGGAATCAAAGGAGTATTGGTAAGCGGTTATGGCATTTCTGCGGAGGGTATGAGTGCTGAAATGGCAAAGAAGCTGAGTGTAAACCGTACCTGATTATAATTTCTTCTCCATCACATAATCATTCATAAAGTAACCATTACCAATGTCAAAGTCTGCTTCGAGAATCACAGCAAAACCAATTTTCTCATAAAAACTTCTTGCATTATTATTCCGGTTCACTTGTAATTGTAAAGCGGTAGCCCCTTGTTGCTGAATTTCGTTTATGATATAATCAATGACGAACCTGCCGGTACCTTTTCCCTGCTGTGAGGGCAATACATAAATTTTATGAAGCTTGAAAATTCCTAGCTCCGTTTCCTGGTAAGAGGCAAAACCAACCGGTTCGGCTTCATCATAAACAAGAATAAACTGGCAGCCATCCTTCATCTGTTGCTGCAAGGATGATTGGCTATACATCATCTCCAGCATGAAATCAATTTGTTCTTTTGAAATGATAGTTGCATAGGTTTGCGGCCAAACCCTGAAAGTCAGTTCACGGATAAGCGATATATCGTGGCTGGTAGCTTTTCGGATATCGGGCATTGCTCTTGTCTTTAAACTTGGCTTGTTTTTTTGTTTCAGCAGATAATCATTCGCTTAAGGGCTAGGCAAACTAAACAATACGATTCAACTAATTTTCTTTTTTACCAAAAAGTTTTTTCAGAAGACTTTTCTTTTTCTTGGGTTCTTCCTTAGCAGAGCCAATGGGTGTACCACTGTTGTCATCTTCTTTTTTTACCGGGGCTTTTGCTACGGTGTCTTTTTTAGGCGGGGTTTTATTATCATCTTCTTTATACTCTTTTGATTCAGCGCCAATACTGTCATGGTCGTAATTATTATAGTCTTCAGGATTACCAACGCCCTGGTCATCTCCTTCACCGGCAGGGATGGGATCTGAATCACTGATCAGTATATCGGCACTATTGATTTCGTTTTCCATTTCAGCCGGTTTCACAAACTTGGCATCTCTTTCTATTCCAAGTTTTGTATCAGCGAGTACTTTTTTAAAAAAATATTCGGCGATAGGACGGGCAATCCTATTACCATCACCCTGGTTTCTCATAAAAGTATATTCGAAACCCACCCATGAACCGGCCAGCAGTTGTGGTGTGTAACCAATAAACCAGGCATCGGCATTGTCATCGGTGGTTCCGGTTTTACCGCCCATTTCTGCGGCACCCACCCGGCTTCTCAGTCCGGCCGCCGTTCCTTTATCAACAGTTCCTTGCATCATCCTTGCCATTATGTAAGCAGTTGCTTCACTAACAACCTCCTTTCGATTTACACTAAAGTCAAAACGTTTGATAATATTGCCATTCCGGTCTTCAATACGGCTGATGCTGTAAGGTTTTGTTGAAAAACCACGGCCGGCAAATATGGTGTAGCCCCACATCATTTCATACATAGAAAGCTCACAGGCGCCCAATGCTAAGGATGGATAGGGCTTTACTTTAGTAGGGATATTAATCCTGGAAAGAAAATCAGCAAATTGCTGTGGCCCTACCTGTTTCATGATATACGCTGTTGCACAGTTTTTGGAATAGGCCAATGCATTAGCCATACTCAAAACGCCACCACCGCATTTTCTTCCTGAAGGCACCCAGTTATTGCCCCCAAAATTCTGCGCCACATTCTCACATTCTGTTTCAGGTGTAAATCCTCTTTCTTCCATTGCCTGTGTGTAGAGGAATGGTTTTATAGTGGAACCTACCTGTCTTTTTGTTTTCAGGTTGACATGGTCATTTTTATAGGTTTTGTAACTGATGCCACCCACCCAGGCTCTTATTTCACCAGTTACCGGATCCATTGCCATAAAACTGGCCTGTTCCATCTGCAAGTGGTATTTGATGGAATCAACGGGTGTCATCTCCGTGTCCCTTTCTCTTTTGATATTCCAATCAAACACTTTCATCGGAACTTTAACTTCAAAACTGGCTCTTATCTCTTTGTCGCTAAAACCATCTTCTTCCATATTTTTCCATCGGTCAGATTCTTTTATTGCTTTCTCAATTTGTTTTTCATGTCCTTTCCAAATAGAGCCTGTTTTGAAATCACCCCTTGCATTGATACTTTTTTGCAGGGCTGCCATCTGCAATGCCATTCCTTCTTCAGCATATTGCTGCATTTGCGGATTGATAGTGGTGTAAATTTTTAAACCGTCATCATAAATGTTATAGGTTCCACCATTCGGCTTTTCTACATCTTTCAGGGCATCTTTTATTTCAGCTTTCAGTATTTCCCGGAAGTATGGAGCATAACCGGTGTTTTCATCCATTTTTCTGTAATTCAGTTTGATCGGAAGTACTTTTAACCGGCCTTCCTCAGCTGCTGTCAGTTTGCCGTTTATTACCATTTGATGCAAGACAACATTTCGCCTGTCCCTGGCCTGTACCGGGTTACGACGGGGGTTATAGGTGGAGTTGGCTTTCAGCATTCCTACCAGTACGGCAGCTTCTTCTACATTTAGCCGGTCTGGTTCCTTTTGAAAAAAGGTACGGGAGGCGTTGCGGATTCCGTATGTGTTATCACCAAAGGGAACAGCATTCAGGTACAGCGTTATGATTTCTTCCTTTGTAAAATTTTTTTCCAGTTTTACAGCGATGATCCACTCTTTCAATTTTTCAATTACCCGCCATGCTTTGTTTTTACT
>JBEBIF010000303.1:0-4415 GCA_040080515.1 Chitinophagaceae bacterium
TCAAAGTTGCGGAAAGGTGAGTGGCTGCGGCGTTTGCTGCGGTCATCATCTACCAACAAAGCACTGAAACCAATATCGGCACGGATATAAGGTTCTATCACCGCTGCATTGCGGTAGCGAACGGCACCGGGAATATTGTACGGCATATTGCTGCCATATAATAAATTGAGATAAACCTTGAAGTTCTTGTTCGTTGGTAAGTAATCTGAAAAATACATACCGAAGGTGATCCGCCTGTCGTTGGGACGGCGCAGCGAGCCCACATCAAAGTTCACACTGTCTGCCACTACCTGGTCGGTACTTTGTGCAGTGATGAATTCACCTGCTGCATTTTTATAGCGGTAATAATGATCGCCGGTAATATCTTCATTGGTTTTCATGATGCCGAGGCTGACCCAGCTTTCTGCATCTTCCACCAGTTCTCCATGCAGCCGCATTTCAATACCGGCGGCATAGGCTTTGGCATTGTTCTCACCAAAATACCGGATACGCACATTGTCCACATCGTACGGCACTACATTGGTCATGCTTTTATAATAGGCTTCGGTGGTCCACCGCATAGGGCGACCGCCGATGCCAACAAAATTATAATCAAAGCCTGCGACACCCTGCCAGCTTTTTTGTGCCTTAAGATCCGTATTCACCGTACCATTATACCTTCTTAGCTCACGGTAGAAAGGCGGCTGATGATACGCACCGGCGGCCACTCTGAAAACAATGTCTTTCTTCCAGTTCGGTTTCCAACTGGCACCGATACGGGGAGAGATCAGCAATTCCTGGTTGAGTGAATTATAATTAAAACGGACACCGGCAGTAAGCGTAGCAGAATGACTGGAATCTTTACCCAACAAAATATTATCCTGGATATAACCGGAGAATTTATTGATATCAAGATCAGCGGTTGATTTAACCGATCTGTTTAAGCGTAGCAAATTTGGCTGATACGGCAGTGCATAGCCGGCTGAATCCTGGAACTCCCATTCGTTCAGTTTATCATCGATAGTTGTTTTATCATATCCCAGGCCCCATTGAAAGGCATGTTTACCCATGTCATAGTTTCCTTTGTGCGAAACATTCCAGTTCTGAATGTTCAATGTATTTCTTGCCCAGTTGTGATACACTCCGGCGCCAAGCGGATTTACAATTAATCCATAAGTGGGGTTTCGTTTATCAAAGTCTCTTTCACCAAATAAATAAGCACCCATAATGTCCACATTCTCCGATTCATCATTTTCAAATCGGGAGACCATCCATTTCAACCGTAGTTTTTTACTGGCCTGGTTGATGATGGAAAAGCCGAGCATATTGGTTTGGTACTGGTCTTTTTCCCTGCCTTCGAAGAATATATCAACACCGATAGTGGCGCTGAAAACAGGAGAGAAGACAGAGGTGGTCAGCTGGCTCGACTGTGGTATCAGTGTGAATTTTGTTTGCGATATATTGCTTAGCAATTCGGCCGACCATTTTGGATTGAACTGATAACTTAATAATGCCTGGAAATCTGCCGATGAGGGAACATAGTTACCTTTTGTTTCCTGGCTGCTTAATAAATTCCGGTTGCTGCGGTTGCGAATACCGAGCAAGTAACTGAATTTTCCATTAAGCCCCGCGCCTTCTAATTGCAGTCCCTGTTCCAGTATGCTGACATAAGCCGAACCGCCAAAGCGTCTCGGTTTTTTATATTGAATATCCAGCACACTGCTCATCTTATCGCCATACCTGGCCTGGAAACCGCCGTTGTAGAAATTAATATTGCGGACCATCTCAGGATTAATAAAGCTCAACCCTTCTTGCTGACCGCTTCTTACTAAATAAGGACGGAATACTTCAAAGTCATTTACATAAATAAGGTTCTCATCATAGCTGCCGCCGCGGACAGAGTATTGGGAGGTGAGTTCATTATTAGAGCCGACAAATATTTTGATAAGACTTTCCACACCGGTAACGGCAGAAGGAAGATTGATGATGGTCTTTGGATTAGGACGGATAAGACCTGCTTCGATACGGTCCCGCTGGTCAGTAATGATGACCTCCTGCAAGGTCTTTTCCCCTTTTTCTAATTTGATAGTAACGGTTTCTTCCTCGCCTTCATTGAGCAGAAAGTTTTTCTGGCTGGGATTACGGCCGGCATAGCTAAAGATGATGGCAAAGGCTTTTTCAGCTGCTACTTTTATCCGGAAATAACCGGAATCGTTGGTAGTGATGCCTTTGGATTGTCCTAAAACAACAATGGAAACTTTGGGTAACGGATTTTCATTTTCATCCACCACATTGCCGGAAACCCAGGCGAATTTTTTTTGGGAAAAAGAAGCGACAGAAAGTAATAAACAAACTGCAGTCAGTACTATTTGGTGGGCTTTGATCTTCATAAGCGAATACGGTTCAAGATACGTAGAAAAGTTTAACCGCAGAGACGGGGAGACGCAGAATGATCCAGCACAAAAGTCTCAGCGCCTCTGCGGTTATAATTATTACAACAACTTCAGTTGTGCGATCGTTGCTTTCGGATCAGCAGATTTAAAAACGGTATTTCCGGCTACCAGCACATCTGCCCCGGCGGCAATGATGGAAGGGGCATTTTCCAGTGTTACGCCGCCGTCTATTTCAATATGCACATTTATTCCTTTCTCATCGATCATTTTGCGGAGCTGCTTTATTTTCTCTATGGTGTTCTCAATAAATTTTTGTCCGCCAAAACCGGGATTCACACTCATCAGGCAAACAAGATCAATATCATGCAGGATATCGCTTAATGCGGATACAGGTGTATGCGGGTTAAGGGCCACACCGGCCTTCATACCCAATGATCGTATCTGCTGCACATTGCGGTGCAAATGATTGCAGGCTTCGATATGAACGGTAAGAATATCAGCACCGGCATTCCTGAATTGCTCTGCATATCGTTCCGGTTCCAGTATCATCAGGTGCACATCACAAACTTTAGTGGTGGCTTTGCGGAAAAATTCTATCAGCATCGGTCCGAAACTGATATTGGGAACAAAGTGGCCATCCATTACATCCAGGTGGTACCAATCTGCTTCACTTTCGTTCAGCATATTGCAATCAGCCTGCAGGTTCAGATAATTGGCAGAGAGGAGAGATGGGGCAATGATCGGCATAGTCAAATAAGTTAGAAGTAAGATATCAGAAGTATGATCTCCTGAAAGTTCCTGCAAGATACAAAGGCTGCAGGTAATTTGTACTTTGGGCTTCTTACTTCGTAAGTTTTTCCGCTGCTTCTTTTGCTTCGATCATTTCTTTGTCCAGTCCGTAAGCCCGCTGGTAGTTCAGCAGCGCTTCGTCTTTTTGTCCCATCGCTTCCTGGCATTTGGCTATCCAGTAATACGTATCTGCATAATCGGGTGAAACATTCAGCACCAGGTTCAGTACTTTCAGCGCTTCTGTATAGTTCTTCATTTCATACAGCAGGCTTCCTTTTTCAATATAGCTTTCCAGGAATGTGTAATCATGCCGGATGGCTTCATCAAAGAGGGATATGGCTTTTGTCTTATTATTCATCTTATCATAATAAATGCCTTTATAATAATAAGGCTCTGCCCGTTCTCCCAATGAGTCGGCCCGTATCAGGGAATCACACAACAGGATCACTTTCGGATTTTTAGTTTCAGCAAAATGAAGGGCGAGCAAATGATTCAGTTCCACATCGTATGGAGTTAACTGGTAGGCTTTTTCCAATATAGCGGTGGCTTCAGCTTCTTTTCCTTTTTTGATAAACAGATCGGCTTTCATTTTCAGCACATCCACCTGTTCCTGGTTGCTTTTCAAAATGGCATCACAAATAGCAAGCGCATTATCCGGCTGGCCCTGCTCATTATAGGCACGGGCAAGCGCCAGGTTAAGCAACAGGCTGTTGGGAATGCTCTTCAGCGCCTCATTAAGAAACAGGATAGCTGAATCCGGTTTTTTTTCCAGCAGCAGGGTGCTGATGCCAAAGGCATACTTTTCCTCTTTTTTCAGCGACCAGGCTTTTTGAAAATCAAGCAGGGATGGTTCCGGATAGTCTTTGCTGTTTAACAATACCGCCCTTCGGAAATAAAGATCATCGTTTTTGGGTTCCCGTTGTATACTGTCTGTCAATCCATTAAAAGGTGGATTGTTCAGTATATCGTCAAAAGCGGAAACGGTGGTTTTATCAGTACAACTACTGATCAATATCAGCCCGGCAATAACCGGGAAGATTATTTTTGTCGCCTTATTCATGTTTCAAAACTAAATGATTTTTAAAGCAGAGGTATGACAATAGCCTGACAAAAGCAGGGCTGTTGAAAAATACCTTTGCAGCCGGTAAAACCCGGTCGTTGCATTAAACGAACAAAAATGAAAAAACTTGTATTTGTTTTCGCTGGTATCTTACTGATACTGTCTTCCTGCAGCAATAGTTCTAAGGTGAGCAA
>JBEBIF010000304.1:0-4415 GCA_040080515.1 Chitinophagaceae bacterium
GAGAACATGCATTGCAGCATCCTAATTGGAATATGGGAGCCAAGATCACTATCGACTCTGCCACACTTATGAATAAAGGGCTGGAGATGATAGAAGCAAAATGGCTGTTCAACCTGAAGCCGGAACAGATACAGGTGGTCATTCATCCCCAAAGTATCATTCACAGTATGATACAGTTTGAAGATGGAAGTATAAAAGCACAGATGGGCTTGCCGGATATGAAATTGCCGATCCAGTATGCATTGACTTTTCCCCTGCGGATACCGAATGACTTTCCCCGCTATGATTTTAAGAAAGTAAATACCCTGAGTTTTGAAGAGCCGGATGTTAAAACATTCAGAAATCTTGCTTTGGCGCAGGAGGCATTGAATAAAGGGGGTAACCTGCCTTGCGTGATGAATGCAGCCAATGAAATTGCCGTATATGCCTTTCTGCGTAACCGTATCAACTTCCTCGATATGACCAATGTGATAGAAAAAACGATGGAGATGATCCCCTTCATTGAGAAACCCACACTGGAGGAATATTTTGACAGCGATGGGGAGGCCCGTAACTTTGCCGCCGATATCATCAAACTATAAAAAAACAATTCTGAATCATTCTGCAGATTCAGTCCCGGTGGAAACCGGGATTTATTTTCAATAAATACTATGAGTTTATTAGCGATTAACTGGGCTGTTGTTGGCATAAAGGCCGGGCAATTGTTATTGTCCCTGTCCATATTGGTGATCCTTCACGAATTTGGCCATTACATCACCGCCAAGTGGTTTAAATGCCGGGTGGAAAAATTCTTCCTCTTCTTTGATCCGTGGTTTGCTCTCGTTAAAAAGAAAGTGGGTGACACCGTGTATGGAATTGGCTGGTTGCCATTGGGCGGGTATGTAAAAATATCCGGGATGATAGATGAGAGCATGGATAAAGAGCAAATGAAACTGCCTCCGCAACCCTGGGAATTCAGAAGCAAACCGGCATGGCAACGATTAATAGTAATGCTTGGCGGGGTGATAATGAATATTCTCACCGCATTTGTTATCTATGCTTTTATCCTGATGATATGGGGTGATAAAAAAGTACCGTCCAGTTCTATGAAGTATGGAGTACATATCGGGGATAGCACACTAATGAAGATCGGTTTTAAGAATGGTGACAAGATCATTGGCGTGGACGGAAAGGAAGTATATGACCTTACCCGTTTTAAGAAGAAACTTATTACCGGCTCGGAGGTAGAGATAGAAAGAGAGGGTAAATCCATTGTAATTGCACTGCCTGAAAATTTCATCGGCCAGTTGATTGAAAATAAGAACCAGAAAAGAAAAGGATTTATTGAACCCCGGTTTCCTGCGATGGTGGCAAGGGTAGAGGATACCTCTTCTGCTTATAAGGCAGGCCTCCGCAAAAATGACATCATAATTGGTATTGATTCTGTCCGGTTTCAATATTTCGATGAGTTATCTGATGTGCTGGATACAAAAAAGAACAAAGAAGTATTACTAACCGTAAACCGGAATGGACAGGAGACCAGTTTCACTACCAAAATAAATGATGAAGGGCAGATCGGATTTAATCCTTACTCTTCGCTCAAACAATTAGACAGTCTTGGTTGGTTAAAACTGGAAATTAAAAAGTACAATTTTCTGCCGGCCTTTCCTGCGGGTGTAAAAATGACCTTTACAGAACTGAAGGATTATATGGCGCAGTTCAAAACCATCATCACACCCAGCACGGGTGGTTATAAAGGAGTTGGTGGTTTCAAATCAATGGGGTCTATTTTTTCTGCATCGTGGGATTGGGAATGGTTCTGGAGAATGACCGCTATGTTATCGGTGATCCTTGCATTCATGAATATCCTTCCGATACCGGGATTGGATGGCGGACACGTTATGTTTACTTTATGGGAAATGATAACCGGACGCAAGCCCAGCGATAAATTCATGGAGTATGCACAGATCGTGGGTCTTATCATCCTCGTGGCACTGATGTTGTATGCAAACGGGAATGATTTGTTTGGATGGGGCAGGTAGAATTTGAAAATTTGAAAATGTGGGAATGTGAAAATGAGGCAGCCGGCATTTTCACATTTTCAAATTACCTCATTTCCAAATTTTCTACAGCTCGATCCCGATCTTCTTCATCAATATGGAGGCATTCATGCTCTGGCAGATGCCTCTTTTTAATTTATAGTCGAAGTATAGTTCTTCATCCGCCACCTGCACATCAAAATGATAGTTTTGGATATGGGTAGGGAATTCTTCTGCCAGTTTGGCCAGTTCCAGGTCATGCGTGGCAAGCAGTCCGGCAGCATTATGGTGGATCAGTTGTTTGATGAGGGCTTTGGAACCGGTATGCCGGTCTGCCGAGTTAGTACCTCTTAATATTTCATCCAGCAGCAGGAACACTTTCTCATTCCGGTTCACGGCTTCAATGATCTCTTTCAGCTTTTTTAATTCAGCATAAAAGGTGGAAGTGCTTTCCTCCAGGTTATCATTTACCCGCATACTGCTCATTACTTTCATGGGTGAAAGGGTGAGGCGTGTGGCACAGACCGGGGCGCCCATCATCGCCAACACCATATTCACACCTATACTGCGGAGAAAAGTGCTTTTACCGGCCATGTTGGAACCGGTAATAAGATTTAACTGGTTGAGCCCTTTTGTAGAAAAAGAATTAGTGACTCTTTTCTTTGTTGGAATTAACGGATGCCCCAATGCCTCACTTTCAAAAACACCTTGTTCTTTAGTGAAAGAAGGGAAGACCCAGGACGGATGATTAAATGCCAACGCAGCGGTAGTGGTAATGGCTTCTATTTCTGCCAGGCCTTTGAACCAATCACCAATATTCTGCCGGTTGTTTTCTCTCCATTTCTCCAAGAAAAATAATTGCTGCAGGTCCCAGAAAAGAAAAGTGTTCAGCGGGATATGCACTACAAAATTCAGACGATAGTCCAACCTTTCTAAAATGCGGGTAAGCCCTTTTATTTTTTCGGAAGCTTTGCCAGGGTGGTGGTCAAACTTTTGTTTAAGCTGTTGCAGGTAAGTGGCAGTAAAAGACTGCTTCTCTATCAACCCGATGCTATTGGATAGTGTTTCCAGTTCCGGAGCAATCCTGCTCAGTTTTGCATAAAGGGGCGTTACTATTCTTGAAATACTGAATGCCACGATCATAGACAGAATAGCGGCAGGGATAAACTGGTTGATCCCAATGATACCAAAAATATAAAGGCCCAGTATAGTGAGGCTGATGGCAGGTAATAGTAATTGCAGCACCCTCCATAGCCAATTGTGAATAAACTTTGTTTCCTCAGAAAGCCAGTTCCTGATCTTTTGTTCGGTAGTTATAGTGATGGCATCTGCCACTCCATAGGCCTGTAGTTGCTGTCTCCACTTGTTTTCATTCATTAATTCTTTGGCTCCTTGCTGTCTTTCTTCTATTTCTTTTTCGGAAGCAGGTTCCATAAGCCAGGCTGCCAGTTCTGCACTCCCCTGTTCAGAGGTAGTTCTGTTTATGTATTGAAAAAGGGAAGCGTGGCCAAATATATCCAGGTCGTTTGCATAAGAATGGGTGGATATTTTATACTGATCTCCACCGGGCAGTTGTGAAAACTCGTGCCGAAGAATGGATAGTTCTGTTTCATTTATAGTGATAAGGCGTCCGGTATTTTCAATGGCGGCATTATTATTTATGTCTTGTTTTAAGAAATAAATAAACAACCCGGTAAATGCAAAGAAGGAGATAAGTGCGGGTAACTGTCCGTAAGGCCATATTAAAATGGCTGTTGTAAAGGCCGCAGCAATGGAAAAAAACCGTAACCAGGCCAGCCGGTTCCTTTTTTGGAGGAGGTTTGTTTTATCTGTCTTTAATTCGCTAAGGCGTTGCATGTAGAAGCCTGCCGGATCAGTGTTCGTCATGGAATAAAACTAATGATTTGGGGGCAGGTAGTAAATTTTTCTGTAAAAGAGCAGCAAACATTACCACAGCATCCTCGGGGCTATTATTTCTTTTATGAGCCGGAACGTCTGTGTTCAGACAAAAAGAGGTTTGAAACACAAAGACACTAAGGCACGGAGGCACAAAGGAATAATAGTCACTAGTAAAGCGGTTGTTTTTTCACAGCAGGTGTACAAGAGAAGAAATAGTAGTATTTTTGCAGGCTGTTCTGACTGTATTGCCAGTAGCAGAGAATGTATCAACTTATTGTGAGCTTCGCAAATGCTGAGTAGAATTACAGAACGATGAAGTGAGTGACACAACAGGCGATGATAGTAGTAATACTGCTGGTTTCAAAAATTATTAATTAATAATTATTCATTATTAATTAAACAAGGGGGCGTTTGGTTTTGACAGCATAGATCTTTGAGAGTGTAAGCATGTACTGCGTTGCGTAATTAGCAGTTGAATCTGAATACGAAAAACTCAAA
>JBEBIF010000305.1:0-4412 GCA_040080515.1 Chitinophagaceae bacterium
TCTTTTTACCGTTCTCATCCAGGATAAGGTAGTAATCCGCTTCCCCATTTTCATTTCTTACATAAAACACAGGGCTCATTCCTCCGGCTATACAGCGGATGGCACAATCCCGGTGTGGCTTGCCATAGCCTGGTTTCATCACACCAAAATAGCATTTAGGGTCTAATACTTCGCCGGTCAGTGTTACAGCTCCCAATGCTTTAACTACCGGCTCCGGTTGTGGAGCAGCAGCAGTAACATGTATCATGGGATGGTCATTTTTATCTATCTGCAACAGCGTTTTTCCGTCATTGTAGATCAATGTTCCTTTAAAAGTGACTTCCTTTTTATCGAGGCTGATATTATTTTTCTTTTCCAATTCCTTTATCACTCCTTCAGCACCAAATTTTCCATAACCTACCAATGGCATAGTGATATAAGATGTATAGCCAAACGCATCCTGCCGGGATATTACTTTAAGAGATGGAACAGGGTCGTTTTGATAAATACCTCTTATTTCTGTTAACTGACCAAATTCAAAACTGGCAGTTGAAAACTTCTTCTGTTGAAGGGCCAGTACCAGCGCAGCTACAATTACAAAAGCAAGTAGCACAAGTACCGCTTTGCGAACAGTCCTTGCAAAACCCAGTGGCGCTTTAGGTTGCCAGCCAATATAAAATTCTGAGTCGTTCATATTCAATTTAGTTTATTAATGCACCTGGCTTTTCAGTTCCCTCAGCAAAGGGAACAGGGTTTAGCCAAACCTTATTATTGATCACTTTTATATCGTATGTACTTACCTTTTCTTTGAAAGGTGGTGGTGATTGTCCGTTTTGCGGCAGGTATTGATAGCCATGCCAGGGGCAGGTGATGCATCCATCAATTATTTTCCCCTCTCCTAATGGGCCACCCTGGTGCTTACATACATTATGTACGGCAAATAATCTATCCTCATGCCGGTACACTGCTATTCGTTCCTTATCCAGGCAAAAGATCTTCGCCCTGCTGTTTTCTATTTCACCTGCTTCACATACATAAACAAACCCCTCTTGCTGCAGGGTAAACTGCGCCATATCAATTCGTCTTTCTTTAAAAGCAGCAAGAAGATGAATTGTAATAAGAGTGGCGGCCCCGGTAAAGATCATGATCACAAAGACCGGGTTTCTTTCGTATTGGATCACTCCAAGCATTACATGCATTACTACCAGCACGTAAGCTGCATATACAAACATGTGCAGTGTTTTCCACACCTTTGGCGAAAGGTTATGCAGCCAGAAGTCGTGACTGGTAATGGCCATCAGGAAAAAGATGATCAATGCAAAAAAACCCAGCGCCTGGAAAGGGAAGGCGGAAAAAGATCCATAATTGGTATTAGATATAAATAAGGAAACAATCGGATTTGTATTGCTTAAAGAATGAAACTGCATGATGCTGAATATGCCATGAACAGCCGCAAAGCAAAACATGGTGACTCCCAAATGACGACGGTTATACAATAAAGGAAGAAATTTATTATTCAGCCGGCACAGAGGCCCTATGGCAAGGATGATGTGCAATAACAATACTGCAAGGGTGGAAGTGCTGCGGATAAGCAGTGTTTCAAATGTAACCTGCTCATTAAAGATCAGTGTTACTAAAACAAACAACAAGAGGTAACTGGCACAGAATGTGGCAATGATCCTGTCATATAATCTCTTCTGCCTGTTCCAGCCTACAGCTGTATAAGATGCGCTCATAGTTACCCTTGCCCCGCATCAAGCGGAGGATTTATAGATTAATTATTTCAATTTGCTTTTCATGAATGAAATCATACAACAGCAGCTTCAGTTGTTTGTACCCCGATGAATCAGCCGGTAATGAAAACAGGTACAACCCCTTTGTCTCAATCCTGCCTATAATATGTCCTTTGCTTATATCTTTATCCACGCCTGCTATTCTGTAAATAACCGCCGAAGGAACAGTAAGGGCTGTTTTATTTTTCCATTCCAGTTGCCATGCTGTCCTTTCTTTATTGCTTCTCAGGTTTACCTGGTAGTTTGCCTTATCAGCTGTACGGACGATTTCTGGCAGCACAACTGCGGATTCCGCTTTTAATAATTTTACCGGTGGCTGATTGGGGATTACTAACCAGGCAAATACGATCCCGGCCGGCAGTAACAGCGCCCATGCCATCCATATCTGCCGGTGTCTTCTTCGCAGGACCCTAATCATGTTTTATTTTTTTAGATACACGCATCCATTTCTTTAACAAGAAGGGCCAGAAAACAATTACACCCGGTATAATGATCATCCGGAAACCCCATTTGGATCCCTTCGCTCCTTCATCAATCCTGGTGATCCCATTTACAATGAACGGAACCACAAAAAACAAACCCAACAAAAGGTAAGCCGCCGCCAAGATTAATATGGTATTAATTATAACCATCTTTTAATTTTCAATGACCAGGATGCTGTTAAACCCATGAAAACCATCCGGCTCCCGGCGGGGATTATCAAAATCTTCAAGCCACATTTTATCATCCACAAAAAATTTGTACTGGTATTTTCCCGCGGGCAATAATGGAATCTCAATTTTCCAGACTCCTCTTTGCCCCGGTTCCATCAACAGCACATCCTGGGCCCAGTGATTAAAGCTTCCCGCAAGCGAAATTTGTGATGCACAATCATGTTGCACATAAAATTCAATCGTTTTCTGCTGAATATTAATAAACGGTGAAGAATGTGATTGCATAATTACCTCCCTTTTTAAAATTTTTAATAATGATTTCTTTGGTTGAACTGAACCAAAACCTTGCCGTTCTGCAGGAAAATCATTTACTCTTTTTGCTGAGCTGAAAAGAACTTCCCGTATTGCTGCCGGGGTTAATTCCGGATTGGCTTCCAGCATCTGGGCAATAACGGAACACACAATGGGTGCAGAGAAAGAGGTGCCATCAACATGCATATAGTGCGGAGAGATATACTTGGCGGCTTGTATCCTTTTTATGATAGCTTCCCGTATAAAAGATACGTCGTTTGATTGTAAAAGGGAGTCGCCCGCCTGTATTTTTTTTGCACAGGTCATTAATTCTTCCTTAAGTGTGTCGTCGGGCATTTTTAATAAACGGTGAAGGGTTTCCGCTTCCTCCTGCGCCTCTGTGCCAGACAAAATGGGCGCTGCGATCCAGATTGCCGGCGCCACCAACTCGGGTTTCATCAGCCCATCGGTCGTTATTCCAAAGGAAGAATGATACAAATCGTTCCATTCATCAAGAGTATTGTGATCGTCCAGCCCGCCCACAGAAATTACATTTGGTGAGTTGGCCGGGGGCTTTATAATACCATTTTTATCATTGCCCGCAGCGGCCACAATTGTGATCCCCTTTGCGATCAGCTGCTCTGCCAGTTTATCAATTTCGCTTTGCTTATAAGAAACAGGTTCGTCATCTCCCAGGCTCATATTTATGATCCGTATGCCATACTTCTTATGGTTCTTTAAAACCCATTCCAATGCTTTTGAAATATTTTCCGTAGTGATCCGTCCGGCATCATTCTGTACTTTTAACAGAACCAGTTCTGCATCACAAGCAATTCCTTTATATAATCCATTACTTAAAAACCCATCACCGGCACAAACCACAGATGTCATCGTTCCATGCCAGGCGTTTGTATTGTTTTGTGAAAAATACCCCGGCTGCCGTCGGGTGTTAGTTATATCAACAATTTTTTTGATCCTGTTCTTAAATGTTGTCAGGTCGGGGTGGAGGCAAAATCCGCTGTCAATAAAGCAGATCGTAACCCCTTTTCCCGTGTACCGGGCATCTGCATCCAGCCGCAACCCAACGGGAAGAATCACAAAGTCATCAGCGCTTTTTACCGGGAAATAAGGCCCCACTTCCGGTAGTATTCGCTGCTCCATTACAATTTCCGTGTGATAATAATCCACACAACGGCTGCAGGCGCCATCGGCTTCTGACCATTCGGGGTTATGTTTCTTTATCCGCTCAATGACCTGCCGCTCGCTACCCAGGTGATATTTATACAGCAGCTTATCCACCGCATCGTGGCATAAAGGACATATTATTGTTGATATAGTATTCATTATGTTGCAAAAGAACGGTGTAAATAATTTTATCCCTGTCGGATGCCTGACGCAAAAAAAGGATTATATACAAATAGTTACTGGCATCTCTAAACAGGCGCATTGTTGCACCCCTTTTAAACCACCCTTATTATAAAAAAAAGGGATGCACCGGCATCCTCTCTATACACCGATAATGGACTGAATTGGTCAAAAGCTGAACTGGTACTCAACGGATGCCACAAAGGAACGGGTCAATCCATCCGGTCGCTGATCTCTTACTATAAAGGGAGTGCCAAGAGAAAATTCAAAAGCATTTCCTTTTTTTAAATGATAGCCGAAGAAAACAATACCATTTAATGTGAGCCCGGAT
>JBEBIF010000306.1:0-4392 GCA_040080515.1 Chitinophagaceae bacterium
GTCCAGGGCCAAAGTGATACTGCAGGATATGGTCAGAACTTTTATTGATAAGCAAAGAGGTGTTACCACTAAATAATGAGCAGCGTACAAAATAAATTATTGAGCATCGAACTATCACCGCCTCCGGGTGTATGGGAAAAAATTGCTGCCGAACTGGATGATTCAGCATCAGAACACCAGTTCCCTTCAAGACTATATCAACATGAAGTATCTCCACCAGCAGGTGTTTGGGGAAAAATTTCCAGTTCTTTAGATGCCATTGTTCCTAAGCCAACAGTTGCTGAAAAATTACTCGCATTAGAAGTAGCACCGCCGGCTTTTGCCTGGAATAAAATAAAAGTATCGCTGGATGCGGAACATGAAGCTGCTCTTCCTGAACACCGGAGAATGGCACCCCTGCTCCGCTATGCAGCAGCAGCAGTTCTCGTTGGCCTGTTAGCCTGGGGAGGTATAAAATTGCTGAATACTAAACCAAAAGAGGAAGAATCAGTTGCCATAAAACATGAAACCGAGATACCTGAAAAAGGAAACATTCCGGTAGTAACCAATGATCCGGTTGCCATAAACGAAAACTCAACCGGCCTTCACAAAACCGCTATTGCAGCATCCGATGAAGCCAGGGATGATGCAGCATTAGAAGCTAGCAAAAAAACGTATGCCCGGCTTGATATTACGAGTAACAGTAAAATAAAAGAAGCTGCCAATTTTTACTTCGGTGAACCCATTAGTTCCGGCAATACCCGTGGGTTAGATTATGGTGATGACGATTATACTGACAACGTACTGCCCCCGGTAAAAGATCCTAACAGGTATATTATATTGATGACACCCGACGGTAATATTATCCGGATGTCGAGGAAACTGGGCAACCTTATTTGCTGTGTTTCCGGCGAAGAACAGGATGCCGACTGCATTGATCAGATGAAAAAATGGCGGGAAAAAATGGCAAGCCCTTCAGCAGTTCATTCCCCCGGCAACTTTATGGATATCCTGAACCTGCTGAACTCCCTGCAGGATGATAACAACAACTAATCAGCCTTCATTACTTAATTTTAGACCCCTACTATTTTATATAGTTCTAAAAAAACTGTTTCATGGCAAGAATAAAGATCATACTGCCTGGTTCATTTCATTTTAAATGTCCGATCCCGGTCAGGATAACTGATCTGAACTATGGAGGTCATGTAGGCAATGATACTGTATTGTCAATTATTCATGAAGCCCGCATGCAATTCTTTAAAAGCTTTGGTTATACAGAAATGAATTTTGCCGGCGCCGGTATGATAATGGCTGATACTGCTATCGAATTCAAAAGTGAATTGTTTTACGGAGATAAAGTGATAGCTTCTGTTGCCGCTGCTGAATTTTCTAAGATCGGTTTTGACCTTTTTTATAAACTGGAAAAACAAGCCGGTGATAATACCATTCTTGTAGCTGTTGCCAAAACAGGCATGATCTGTTATGATTATGAAAAGAAGAAGATCATCGGCGTTCCGGAAGGTGCGAAGGAGAAGTTGACTGGTAAATAATGTCTATACTCACTTCTGGACATTTCAATCACTTGTTCCAAATATGCCAGCTCTCTTCTGCCTGCAGTACCAGCATCTCTTCTCCGTTTTTTATGGCAGCACCTCTCTCCTCTCCCTTTTTTAGAAACAATGTCTTTGCCGGATTATATACCAGGTCATACAACAAATGTGCGGATGACAGGTATTGATAGGGTATATCCGGACAATCATCCATTTTTGGATACATACCTAATGGTGTGGTATTAATGATGATGGTACTTTCTTCAATTGTCCTTTTATCAAGATCGGAATAGGTAAGTGTTGAACCTTTATGAAGGGTGCGGCTTACCACATTAAATGGAATACCCAGCTTTTTTAAAACAAAGAGCACTGCTTCTGCTGCCCCGCCATTACCCAGCACCAGCGCTTTTACGTGATGAGATTTCAGCAGCGGGGTCAAACTTTTTTCAAAGGCAGGGGCGTCAGTATTATAGCCTTCCAGATTTTTGTTATGTATCCGAATGCAATTACAGGCTTCTAATCCTTCTGGAATGGCAGACGTATCGAGATACTTTACTACCTGCTTTTTGTAAGGGATGGTAATACTCAACCCTTCCAGTTGGGGATTGGATGCTAACAAGTCTGGCAACAACTCTATTGAGGAAAGCGGGAATAATTCATATTGGCAACCAGCTATTCTTTCCCGCTCAAACTTCTCTGTAAAATATTTTTTAGAGAATGAATGAGATAAGGGGTAACCAATTAGTCCAAAGAGGCGCATCAGGTTGGTGCTTATTTATCAAGGTATAAATCGAAGGTATCACCCCGGAGACCGATCCGCATTGTTTCCAGCGGTATTACTTCTGATGGGGCAATATTACCAAGGTTGACATTACAACCCAGTATTTCAATGAAGTATAACTGTTGTGCTTTTTGTGGTGCTTCCCATATCACTTTTTCACCGGGAATCTGTGTAAGGATCTCCTGTACCAGGCCTTCCCGTACCTCACCGCTGCCCCGGTAAATACCCACATTACCTGCCTCCCTTGCTTCTGCAATTACATAGGTAGAACCTGCTTCCAGTTCTGCTTTCATTAGTTCTATCCATTTATATGGCGGAATGATATGTGCAGCGTCTTTACTTCCCACCTCGCTTAACACCGTACCATACTTAGTAAGTTTTTCAATATACCCGCATTTTTCTGCATGAGGTATAGTAATGGAGCCATCGCTCACTTCCATATAAGAAATGCCAAATTCTTTACAAACATTAATATAATCGTCAAACTGGTTCCTGATCAGGAAGGCTTCAAATAGTGTTCCTCCAAAATACACGGGGATATCATAAGACTGATAAATTTCCAGCTTGTCTTTCAGGTTTGGGGTAACAAAAGAAGTTCCAAAACCAAGCTTTATAATATCCACATGCGGATGACAAACGCTGAGAAAATTCTTTGCTTCCTCTACACTTAATCCTTTATCCATTACCATCGTAATGCCTGACTGGCGGGGCTTTTTCATCCTGTCCGGAATCTGCGACAAATTAAAATTCATACGTATTCAGTTTGATTGATACTACTTTAGTGATGGTCGCAAAAATAGGGAAGAATCAGCAGAGTGTTGCTGATTTTGACAGAATGAAAAGTTGTGGTATCAGATAGATTTATTGCGTTTGAACCTTGCCACCACATCTACTACCTGCTGGTTTTGAAGTATGGAAGGGTTTAGCTCAATAAATTTTTTCAGCAGCTTCGGAGAAACTTCCATTGCTGCCTCTAATTGCAATAATGCTTCTTTTGTTTTGCCGGCGCCAAATAATAAAGCGGCCTTATAAAAAAGGAATAGTGGCTTTCTGCCGGTAATGCGCAAAGCGGCTTCTATTTGCTCCAATGCTTCCTCAAAAAAATCGCCTTTATAGAGACAGCGGATCAGTGATTCCCAGCCGGCGGCATTACGGGATCTTATTCGTACCACATTTGAAAAATACTGAATCGCATCTTTGAAAAGACCCAACTGCATCTTACACTCACCCGCCAGCAGGTTATACTCTGCCTGCATCTTATGAATACGCATTGCTGTGTCAAGCTGTTTCAGGCAACTTTCCCACTGCCCTTCATTAAAATAAGTACAGGCGATCTTGTAAAAAAGTTTGCTATCATCCTGCCGCATGTGAGATGCCTTACGATAGTAGATCCGTGCCTGTGCAAAATTCTTCAACCTGTCGTAGCAATGTCCTATAGCCTCAAAGATCACTTCTTCTGGTTTTGCCAGCTCGTTCACCTTTTCCAATACTTCAATGGCCTCCTTGTATTTTCGTAGCCGGATGTAGGCATCACCCATGTTACGGTACGCATAGTCAAATTTTTCATCAATGGTAATGGCATACTGATATGCGTCAATTGACTTCTCATATAATTTCAGCCCCTGGTAAGCGGCAGCGAGATTGAACCAGGCCAGTTCGCTATAGGGATATTCATCAATGATCTGCTGGTGCAACCGGATACTTTCTTCATTGCGCCCGGTAAAATCCGTCCAAAAACAGATCTTATATAAAGCCTCCTCGTTGGTGGGTTCATCCTGGAGCACCATTTTCAAACAATCAAACACCTTGTCAAAATCTTCATAGTCATCATACACGTCTGCCAGCTCGAACAACAATTCAATTTTTTCATCGCCTTCAAATAGTGTAAGTGCTTCTTTCAATAAAACAACAGCTTTTTCCTGCTTGTCTAAAGCCAGGTAAGCATCTGTTTTTAAAATGTAAAGATTGATATTGTTGCTGTCCAGCAATTCAGCCTGTTCCAGTATGTCCAGGGCATCCTGGTAGCGACGGTTGGCAAGAAAGATATCCGCTTTCTTAATAAGTAGTGCAGAGGAATAAGGA
>JBEBIF010000307.1:0-4383 GCA_040080515.1 Chitinophagaceae bacterium
CTCCGGTTGCGGGTGTATATTTTTTCCAAACCAATGCAGGCTCTGTGCCATTCTTATATTCTTTGAGCTGAATGCTGCCAAAGAATTTCTTCGCCTCCTCCCCTTCTTTTACATACTCTCCATTTCCACTCATTTTAAAAAGGAGTATCTCAAAAGGTGTGATGAAGATATTGTATCGCTGCACATCACCTCTCCTGGTACGGTTGATAATATCTATTCCTTTGTGCCCGTTTTTAACAATGGGTGTTTTAGAAATTATTTTTCCGGGTACATTCTCATAAAGCAGACTGTCTATTTTTTTATACACATCATCGGCAGTATGGTTCCACATCCAGGCGTTGGTCATTATCCGGGTTACCATATAGTAGCTGCCGTTTGCCATATCTGCATACTGTTTTTGATCCAGTGCGGCATCGTCACCAAATTTGTAGAACTTTCCGGGAATATCTACTTTAAATAAGCCATCCTCAGCCGATTCTGTTTTGAATGTAACTGGTACTCTCAGTTTGTCCACCAGATCTTTTTCCTTGCTGGCCCGTTCCCCCATTTTTACCGGGCGGAGTTTATATCCTTTGCTCCGCAGCATTTCTATCACCCCCCTGTCTCCGGGTAAGTGTGCGGCACCCACACCTACAAATAAAACAGAACCTGATCGCAGGATAGAATCTATCGAATTGGCCTGTATCTCATTTCGTTTATACAAAAACTTTTCATCGAATGCTACAGAGAAACTATTATACTTGTTGATAGAATCCAGCAGGTCCAGGTTGCCGCTCCGGTATGCCTCCTGCAGCTTTTCAGCAGAATAATCTTCATCCACATCGCCATAGCTTCTTTCTTTCCTCGTTTTTTCTTTTGCAGCATCTTTATATGCCTCAGTCATCAATTTCATACTTTCTCCATAATCTTCAACGCCGGCAACCTTTTTACCCCATTTTTTCCCGCATTGAAAAATATACATATCCAGGTAGGTATCTTCTTCAAAGTCACTGGACTCATTTCCGTAGGTCCGGTATAGCAGGTTATTGATTGTGGACGGATTACTGTACAATGATCGTTCGATCTTTGTATCGTACTTATAAAATTTAAGTGTATTGATGGTCAGATATTCATCCGGCATGGAAGAGCCGCCGCCGTACCGGTTGCCATATGATGAGTAACCTGTTTCACCCATATCATACTTACTCATATCATCCTGCCAGGTTTCAGGATTTGTTTCCAATGCCACCACTTGTGCATTACGGATAGCATAATAAAAAGAATCGGGAAGATTGAAAGCCAGCTTGCTGCTTACATGCATCGTACCGATCAGGTAAGAAGGCCTTTTCATTCCTTTACCAGTGATCTCCCACAACAGGCTGGGGTATTTTTTGGTTTTAATGGAAGGCTGCGCTTGTATCAGAAAAAAAGGAAGTATTGCCAGTACTAACAGGGGGAATCTCTTCATAATGATTGCTGATATGGTTTTTTAAACGTAAACAAATGTAAGATGACGGGCTGCAATAAAAAGCATAAAAATATTTTGAAAACCAATGCTTTGCCTTCAATTAGTGGCCTTAAAGCCACTGATGCAAAGAATGTGTAAAATTAAACGGCTTTTTGCCCTTAAAAAGTGTACTTTTGCCCGCTTTAAAAGCAGTCATTTTGACCAAACCCGGCGCCGTAAGGCCGGATTTATCCGCCAAAGCTGCATGGTTTACTCTTTTGTTCTACAATTTGATTCAGCGAAGGCGGAAATGGACACCTCTCCCGGCACCTTGCCAGGTTTGCGTCATGAGACTTTTTATTAAAATTAAAAATACTCATGAAGTTATCACAATTCCGATTCGACCTCCCTTTAAACCTTATCGCTCAAAATCCTGCCAAAAGACGTGAAGATGCCCGTATGATGGTGGTGAACCGTCACACCGGCGATATCGAAAACAAATACTTCAGGGACATCATTGACTATTTTGATGACAAGGATGTTTTTGTAGTAAACAATACTAAAGTTTTCCCTGCCCGTATGTATGGCCGTAAGGAAAAGACAGGTGCCAAGATCGAAGTATTCCTGCTCCGTGAACTGAACCGTCCCAACCGCCTTTGGGATGTTATCGTTGATCCCGCAAGAAAGATACGGGTGGGCAACAAACTCTATTTCGGCGACCAGGAAGACCTGGTGGCAGAAGTAATTGACAATACCACCAGCCGCGGCCGTACTATCCGCTTCCTCTGGGAAGGCAGTGAAGAGGATTTTCGTGGCCAGCTGGAAAAACTGGGCGAAACACCTTTACCCAAATACATCAAACGGAAGCCGGATGAAGAAGATAAAGAACGCTATCAAACTGTTTATGCCAAACATGAAGGCGCTGTGGCAGCCCCAACCGCCGGTTTACATTTCAGCCGTGAATTGATCAAACGCCTTGAAATAAAAGGTATCCGTTTTGCAGAGATCACCTTACATACCGGTCTTGGTACATTCCGACCTATAGAAGTAGAAGACCTGAGCAAGCATAAGATGGATGCTGAATATTATCACATTGATGAAACAGCCTGCAAGATCGTAAACAGGGCTAAAGAATATGGCCATCGTATCTGCTCGATCGGTACTACTACCATGCGGGGAATGGAATCATCCTTCACTGCACAGAAATTATTAAAACCATCAGAAGGCTGGACCAATATGTTCATTCATCCACCGTATGATTTTAATATTGCAGATTCCCTGGTGACCAATTTCCATCTGCCAAAAACAAGCCTGCTGATCATGACCTGTGCTTTTGCCGGTTATGAGTTGGCAATGGAAGCGTATAAGAAAGCTATCAAAGATAAATACAGGTTCTTTAGTTATGGAGATGCGTTGCTGATCATTTAAAAATCGGATTTCCGGAAAATATAAAGCCTCACTTTTAGTGAGGCTTTTTTATTGAACTACTTTTTATACTTATATCCTGATCTATTTAAACTTTAAGTTCAGAGAGATGATATCTGAATTCATTCCATTGGTCCGGGTATAATGCCCATATCTTAATTCAAGCATATTTAATCGCTGTATCCCGAACACGCCTTTCGGTGGACTGATGCGAAAACCGGCTCCATAAAAATTACTGTTGAACTTTGCCAGGTCAAAATTGCTGGTATAATACTGGTCTGTCGTTTTATGAGCATTCTTTACTCCAAAATAATCAACGGCACTTTGCGTATAATACCGGTAAAAAGGCGTGAATGAAAAGAAGGGAGAAATTTTTACCGACGTTTCCAGTTGCACCATATGTGCAGATAGCCCCCAGTCATCTATATAGTACCTGTAAAAGCTCCTTAGTACTACCTTATCCCCCAGGAAATAATTGGCCCTGAATCCTATCGGAATTTTCATCCGGGTATCGGGCAAATTCTCTGCTTTCATACTGCCATTATCAAAATATACCCGGTGAAATGGAAGACCTAGATACCCTTGCTGATACACCAAATCAGCAATGAACATAAGTTGCAGCCGCTGATTGATGATCTGTGAATAAGACAAAGAGCCACTGAATGAATTACGGGCAGTACTGGGGTAATTATTTTCCTCTTCCTCTCCGTTGCCACCACCGGTTCCTCCGGCCGGCCGCAATTCCACAGGGTCAATGAGACTTACTTTATCCAGGTAGCCTTGTATCTTAGCCGTGAACTCGCCATTCCTGTTCTTTGTTTTTTGGGCAAAAAATAAGTTAACCCCGATTGACCGGTAGTCAAACTCTGCAGAAGCAGAGATACCTGCACCAAAGGTCCTTCCATTCTTTTCATTCTCCATTGACCAATTGATGGAAGGATAAATTCTTGTATCCGCATGAGAGGCCCCGGAAATAGTTTTAGGATCCACATTATCGGAAGAAGCAGAAGTATAGTGGTCAATCCCCACTTCAATATCAAATGTGTGTTTCCGATCTCTTTTATCCCATTTGTTCAACTTTACCTCAAATGTTGTGGAGATATCACTCAGTTTCTCTGTTCCCACCCCGCCGGTCACAGCTGAATTATTTCCATCCTGCCTGTAATAACTGGTCACCAGGTTTGCTTCCTCGAATGTTAATTTGCGGCTTTTATACTGTGCTGTGTCTTTAGGTGTCGTTTGTGCAAAAGAAGAAAATAACAGCAAAAATATCCCCGCAACGGACAGACAAATTTTTCTCATTAAATTGATTTTGAAAATGAAAGATTAGTTACAGCCGCATCCACCACCGGTTTTTCCACCATTGGCGCCGGAAGCTCCCTCCCTGTAGGTTTGGAAACTCATTTCTGTTTTTTCTACTTTGCGGGCACTTAGTGTCATTTCGCTGTCGTTCAGTTTATTTTTCTGATACTCCTTTACCGAGGTACAGGAGCCAAATACACCCGCAACTGCAATGGCTGCAACGGTAATAC
>JBEBIF010000308.1:0-4380 GCA_040080515.1 Chitinophagaceae bacterium
GCATCTGGCATCCGCCCCCGCCCCTTCTTTCCTGATAATCTCTGCGGCATGTTAATTGTTTGACGGATGAATATATTCAACCAAAAAAATTAACATGAAAAAGCATTTGTATGTTTTGCTGGCCGTACTATTTACCGGCAGGAGTTTTAATTATTCGTCTGCCACAGTCATCAGTCCGGCTTCGTTACCCGCCATCATGGTCCCATCAACAGAACCAGATTCTGCTGCAGTCAACAGTGCAGTGGCTGACTTTAAATCTCTTTCAAAAGCGGAGAAGAAAGCACGGGTGAGTGAGGTGCGTAAAGAGCTGAAAGCTTTTAAGGCAGCGAAGAAAGCCGGTAAAGAACCGAGTACCAATACCTTATTACTGGTGATACTGGCGATATTGCTGCCACCATTGGCGGTGTACCTGCATGAAGGTCAGATCAACAGCCGCTTCTGGATCAGTTTGATACTTACTTTATTATTCTGGATACCGGGTGTGATCTATGCGCTGGTGGTGGTGCTGGGTTCGTAAAGAATTTCGCTCAGAGGATAAAGAGAGAAAGAGAACAGCCCGCTATACTTTCTCTTTTCCTCTTTCTTCTCCGGGCGAGGCATTATAAAATTTCTTTGTGCTCTCTGTTTCTTTGCTGGAACTTTTTCCGGGGCTTTTCTTCTATACTGTGATAAAAAGACATTTTGCTCAGAGGATAAAGAGAGAAAGAGAACAGCCTGCTGTATTATCTCTTTTACTCTTTCTTCTCCGGGCGAGGCATTATAAAGTTTCTTTGTGCTCTCTCTATCTTTGCGGGAACTTTTTTTGAGGCTGATGTATTTTACTACCTTGTGCTTTCACCAAACCAACCCCACTATGAGGAAATTAATCATCATCTTCTTTTGTATTTCACTGCTGTCTGCCTGCAGTGGAAAAAAATTGAGCGGAAAAGAAATAGGCACACAGGTTTGCGATTGTTCTAAAAAAGCCAATGCTATGGATGCCGCCGACCCGAAGCGGGCCACTGCCCAGGCTGATTGCCAGAAGGAACAGGTAGCAGCCTGGAATAAAGTGAAGGACAATGAGAAAGAGGCCGCAGAGTTCAATAAGGTGCTTAGTGATTGTGCGTCTGAGCAGATCAAAAAATCTTTTGGTCAATGATACAAAAGCAGGTAGTGTCTCAGTTTGAAATAAATTTGAACCACATAGTCATATAGGCCAACAATAGAAATACACATAGCTATGTGTTCGCCTATGTCTCTATTTTTCTATGTGGTTCAGGGCATTTAAAGACAGCCTTTTTTCAAACTGAGTCACTACCCAAAAGCAGATCCCCCGGCAATGGCCAGGGGATCTCTTATTTGTGGTGCAGTTGTACTTTATTTTACAGAATCAACCAGGCTTTTAAATGTTTCCGGGTTGTTCATTGCCAGGTCGGCCAGTACTTTACGGTCCAGCTCGATACCTTTTGTTTGTAATTTATTGATGAACTGTGAATAGGTCATTCCTTCTGCACGAACGGCGGCGTTGATACGGGCGATCCACAGGGAACGGTATTCTCTTTTCTTCAGTTTACGGCCTACGAACATGTAGGTCATTCCTTTTTCCACTACGTTTTTGGCAACGGTGAGTACATTTTTACGTTTGCCATAAAAGCCTTTGGCTTGTTTCAGTATTTTTTTGCGGCGGGCTTTGGAGGCCACGGCGTTTTTTGAACGAGGCATATCTTTAAATAATTTTAGATTTTTGAATGTAGATTTTTGATTGGTGAACCACTGTTATAAGATCATGCCTGTAACCCGCAGTTCACTACCCGTGGCTTATTTGAGTCTTAGCAGTCTTTTTACAAAGTGCAGATGGGAGTCGGCCACGGTGCCGTCTTTCCGCATGTTACGTTTACGTTTTTTTGATTTCTTCGTCAGGATGTGACGTTTGAATGCTTTCTGATGCATGATCTTTCCGGTGCCGGTCACTTTAAAGCGTTTTTTGGCACTGGAGTTTGTTTTTACTTTAGGCATGTTACCCAGTATTAATAATTATACCCTTGAGGTGTTTCTGCACAGGCAGAACCCTTATTGGACCTCTTCGGCAATTGTTTGTAGATACAAGGCATGCCTTGTCTTTACAAACGGGGTGCAAAGATAGGCCTGTTATCTCATCCGGCAAAGGCTGAGGCAAAATAAAAACAGGGTCTCCGTGGGGAAACCCTGCTTTTATTATTCGTTGTAAAGACAAGGCATGCCTTGTCTCTACCCTTTGGGATCCAGCGCTTTGGCTATTCTGTCGGCCAGGTCCTGCAGGTGATATTTGGTCAGTGGGTCGGCGGCCCTTGCCCCTGCCGACGCCAATTCTGCACGGAGGGACACCATATGTGCCCGGATGATGCTTTTGGCATCGGACTTCTCACTCAGTCCGCCGGAGGTGATCACTAATCCCGGAATGGGTGAACTAAAGCTTGGCGGTGTGAGCAGGTTGATCAGTATGCTCACATACGATTTCTGTAAGTTCCTTCTGTAGATATCGGTTGTTTTGGCGGTAGCCAGTTCACTCCAGATACCTTTCCTCAGGTCGGCCAGCAGTTCTGTTACCTGGTAGGCATTGTTACCCAATGTTGCTTCTGCATCCACCAGTTTATTGAGTGTGCGGGTGCTCAGTAAGCGGTTCAGCGCAGCATCTTGTACTTGTCCCACGATAGTGGTACCGCTCAATCCTGTTTTGGCACTGATCTCAGTATTCACCAGCCACATGGGGGTGGTAAATACATTCTTATTAAGGAAATCAACGGATTCTCTTTGTTTAGCTTCCGGTACGTTCTCATATACCGGTCCGCTTTCTTCCACCATTTTAGGTGTAAGCATCACCCCACCCACATTGCGGGCAATATGTACGGAGTAGCGGCCGAATTGTCCCTGCACCTGCTCATACAATTGTTGCAGGCCGGCATAATCTTTATTGTCTTCTTTGGTCCATTGCAGCAGGTTGGGCACAATGCGTTGCAGGTTTTTAATACCATACATACCGGCTTTTGCTGCATCATCACTCAGGTCTTCGGTTTGGTTTCTTGAATCATCCTGGTTGGTCTCACCATCACCCCACCAGAGGCGGCGGTTCTTCAATTTGTCCATTACCCAGGTATTCAGGTGGCCTTTCTCTGCATCTGCATCTTTGTATTGAGGGAACAGGCGATAGCCCCATTCGATGGCCCAGTTGTCATAATCACCGATGCGGGGGAATAATCCTTTGCGGCCGATATTATCTTCTGGTTGTGCCACATAGTTAAAGCGGGCATAGTCCATTATAGATGGAGTGTGTCCGTTGGCTTCCACCCAAGCTTTGTTGCGCAGGTTTTCTACCGGCACGGTAGAGCTGGAGCCGAAGTTGTGACGCAATCCTAAGGTATGTCCCACTTCATGAGAAGATACAAAGCGGATGAGTTGTCCCATCAGTTCATCATCAAATACCATTTTGCGTGCTGCAGGATCGTTGGGTGAACATTGTATAAAATACCAGTCGCGGAGCAGCTCCATTATATTATGGTACCAGTTGATATGGCTTTCCATGATCTCACCACTGCGGGGATCAGAGATGCTTGGTCCGCTGGCATTGGCAATATCGGATGGTTTGTACACGATAGCAGAGTTGCGGGCATCATCGAGGCTCCAGGTACTGTCTTCATCTTTGGTGGGTGCCATCTTAGATAAGATTGCATTTTTGAAACCGGCTTTTTCGAAAGAGGACTGCCAGTCGTTGACACCTTGTATCAGGTAAGGCACCCATTTCTTTGGTGTGGCCGGGTCAATGTAGAAGATGATGGGCTTCTTAGGTTCCACCAGTTCTCCCCTTTTATATTTTTCGATATCCTCGTCCTTAGGTTCCAGTCTCCATCTTTTTACCATGATCACATTTTCCACTCCCTGTGGATTGGCATCGTAGTCGGTATAGCCAACGGCGAAGTATCCTACTCTTTTATCATAGTAGCGGGCCTGCATCGGAACTTTAGGCAGCAGTACCAGTGAACTGTTGATCTCCACAGTGATGTTGCCGGATGGTGGTGCTGGAGCAAATTGGGCCCCTGCAGCCGGAGCCGGTGTACGGCCATATGTTTTTACAGTCTTGATCTCCACATTGATGGGGAATGACCGTACATTTTCCACATATGATTTATCTGCCTGTATGGCACCAATACGATATTGTGTTTTAGCACCGCTGCTGAAAAAGAGGATGTCATTATCACCACTGATATAATCCGTCACATCTATTACTGCACCGGTGGAATCTTTTCCCAATGATTTGATATCGAAAGACGCAGCGATGGCCTGCACATTGGACCGCTTCACAGCGGTGTACATGGAGGAAGTGGAATCTTTGGTGTATTCTGCAAAAGAGATGCTGCGCAGGAATAC
>JBEBIF010000309.1:0-4357 GCA_040080515.1 Chitinophagaceae bacterium
TTTACCAATGCCCTTGCTATGGCCACCCGCTGGCACTGGCCGCCAGAAAGCTCATTGGGTTTGTGATGGCTCCGGTCGGTAAGGCTTACCATTTCCATTACATGCATCGCTTTTTCATTGCGCAGCTTTTTACCCATACCTGCATATACTAAGGGCAGGGCCACATTTTCTAATGCTGTTAAACGGGGAAGCAGGTTGAACTGCTGAAATACAAAACCAATTTCCTGGTTGCGGATCTCGGCCAGCGCATTATCTTCCATTGTACTAACGTCGTGTCCGTTCAGAATATATTTTCCACCGCTGGGGGTATCCAGGCAGCCAATGATGTTCATGAGAGTGCTTTTACCGGAGCCGGACGGGCCCATCAATGCCACATATTCATTTTTAAAAATATCCAGTGTTAAGCCTTTCAGCACCTGCAGTTCCTGCCTGCCCATGAAATAGCTTTTGCGAATTTCTTCCAGATGTATAATGCTGTTCATAAATTCCAGTGATAAATTCCAAATTCCAATTCGAAGCAAATAACCGGAATTTGTGATTTTTTATTTGAGAACTATCCTTTGGGATTTTTAATGACTTTCGGAACTTTAAAAAACTGCTCATCATGCAGTGGTGCATTTTTCAATGCCTGCTCCCTTGTTACCGAACCCTTTATTTCATCTTCACGCAACACATTCACCTCATCACTCATAAAAAGCAAGGGCTCCACTCCGTCCAAATTCAGTTCATTCAGTTTTTCTACAAAACCGATCATGCGCTGCAGGTCATTTTTGATCTCCTCTTTTTCAGTCTCATTGAACTGCAGCCTGCTCAGGTGGGCCAGTTTCTCCACTATGGCATCATTTACTTGCATGTGTCAAAGATAGTTAAGTCTGAGGTCTGAAATCAGATGTCAGCAGTCGGAGCGGTGCTGCCGTTTCGGGAATATTCTAACTTCCAAATTCCGGTCTCTGCCATCAGACCTCATTTTCTTATCTTCGCCGCCTTACTGTGTACTACGTAGCTTACCCGTAGAAAATACAGTTTTTAATAAAAAAGAAGGCAAGCGAAGTAGTATGGAAATGCAGAAAAAAAACTTGTCCGGCAGCTCGCAGAGCCCTGTGGGCAGGCAGATAGTAATGAGTGGCATCCGCCCTACCGGATTTTTACACCTCGGAAATTATTTCGGGGCGGTAAGAAATTATGTGCGGATGCAGGACGAGTTTGAGTGTTATTTTATGGTGGCTGATCTTCACTCATTAACCACTCACCCGGATACTAAGGAACTGAAAACAAATGTGCACCGGGTTTTATCTGAGAATATTGCCTGTGGTCTTGATCCTGACAAAGTGGCCTTATACTGCCAGAGCCATGTGCATGAAACGACTGAACTTTACCTCTATCTCAATATGCTGGCCTATACAGGGGAACTGGAAAAAACGGTGACCTTTAAAGATAAAGTACGGCAGCATCCCGAGAATGTAAATGCAGGATTGCTGACCTATCCTGTTTTGCAAACGGCTGATATAATTCAGCACCGGGCCTCTTATGTACCGGTAGGTAAAGACCAGGAGCAGCATTTGGAGATGGCCCGGAATTTTGCCAACCGGTTCAATCACCGCTATGGCGATGTATTTCCGGAGCCACAAGCTTTCAACTATGGAGATGAACTGGTAAAAGTGCCCAGCCTCGATGGTGGTGGAAAGATGAGTAAAAGTGAAAATCAGTATGCCACTTTATATTTATCGGATGATGATGACCTGATCCGTAAAAAAGTGATGAAGGCAAAAACGGACAGTGGTCCCACTGAACTGAATACGCCAAAGCCGGATTATATTGAGAACATCTTCGGCCTGATGAAACTGGTGAGTACCAATGAGGTGATCGCTAAGTTTGAAGGTGATTATAATAAATGCACCATCCGCTATGGCGATCTGAAAAAACAACTGGGTGAGGATATGGTGCAATTCATTGCCCCGATCCGTGAAAAGGCCGATGCCATCCGCAATGATCCTGCTTATCTGAAAGAAGTGATGGAAAAAGGCGCTGAAAAAGCCCGGAAGAGCGCCGCAGCCACAATGGAGCTGGTAAGGGAAAAGATGGGGTTGAATTATTTTTAGTGCTGTTGTTCCCGTATTGGAAATTACACTACTTTTAAGACCGCTGCAATTTAAACTGTAAACCTACACATCGATGAACAAGAAAGCCGTTTTTGGAACGATTGGTATCCTCGCCATTATTGCTTCTTTGGTGATGTATAAAATAGGCAACCGTTCATCGCACTTATCAGAGCTGAAGGATTATTGGTGGGTGCCCTTGCCTTTAGCAGCTGTTTGTTTACTTGTGGCGGCAACTGCTAAACCAAAAGCATAAAATCCTTGTATCCGTAAATTTAATATTGACTAACAGGTTATTTAAAATGGCAAAAGCAAAAAAACCAAAGCATATCGCAGTAGCCGGAAATATCGGCGCCGGAAAAACGACCCTTACTGAAATGCTGAGCAAGCATTATAAATGGATTCCCAATTTTGAAGATGTGGATCATAATCCCTACCTCATGGATTTTTATGAGGACATGCCCCGCTGGAGTTTTAACCTGCAGATATTTTTCCTGAACAGCCGCCTTCGCCAGCTGGTGGAGATACAAAAGGGAACCGAGACCGTTATCCAGGATCGTACAATATATGAGGATGCCAACATCTTTGCGCCCAACCTGCATGAGATGGGATTGATGAGCAAACGGGATTTTGATAATTACTTTCATTTCTTTCAAACGTTGAAAACACTGGTGCAGCCACCAGACCTGCTGATCTATCTGAATGCATCTGTACCAACCCTGGTAGGACAAATTCAAAAGCGGGGCAGGGAGTATGAAGAGAATATCCGCCTGGATTATTTAAAAAAATTGAACGAATACTACAACAAATGGATCGCTGATTATAAAGAAGGTCCGCTGCTGGTGATCGATGTGGACAAAAACAAATTCGGCGAGAAAGATGAAGACTTTGGCGAGATCATCCGGAAAGTGGACGGGCAGTTGTATGGGCTGTTTTAAAGCACTCCTTTTCACGGATAAGTTTGTAACTTTACGGAAATGATTTTATGCGACTTGATGAAGAAAAAAAACTGATCATTCAGGAAGTGCTGACATTGGAAGACGAGTGGGTTATTAAAGCCATAAAAAAGTTACTCGACCTTGATGTTTACGATGAGGATGAGTTTAGCAATGAACACAAGCAGCTATTAGAAGAAAGGGTGGAAGAATACCGCAAAACCCCATCCGCTGCAATTTCCCTGGAAAAATTTATTGAGGAACTGAAGGCAGAAGGAAAACTGTAGCAGATGAAAATTGTTTTCCTTGAATCGGCAAGAAAAGATGTTCGGAATGCCTATGATTGGTATGAGGCCAAACAGGGCGGCCTTGGAAATAAATTTGTACAAGAGGTAATTGAGTATTCGCAAAAGCTAAAGCAAATGAATATTGAGTATAGAAAGTATATTGCAGATACGCAATATATACGGCTGCAAAGATTCCCTTTTTCCATTTTCTTTTTAAAGGAAACCGATAAACAGGTTTCTATTATAGCCGGTTTATTTAACCGGCAGGACATTTTGAAGATATTAAGGAAAAGAAAATGACAACAGTGTAAATTTCAAGTCCTATCAAATGCAAAGCTCACAGTTTATATGTATCCTTTTTTGCATTATCAGTTCTCATGCTTTCTCCCAGGAGTACAATGACACCACCTATCATGTCCGGGAATTTACCTGTTCCTGCAAATACAACCTGGATCCGCAGGAGGATAATAAGATATTCGACCGCTCCGCAAAGTCAGCCTATTACCCCGGCGGGGAAGAGGAATGGAAAAAATTTGCCAAAAAGAATCTTGACAAAGGGTTTAAAGGGAAACATACAGTGGAGGTTCGTTTCCAGGTGGATAAGAATGGTGATTTGTCTGGGTTTACATTATTAAGTACTGCTCCAGCACAGAAGTATGAAGAAGTGGTGCGGGTATTACGATCATCCGGGAAATGGTTCCCGTCCATACAGAATGGGTTTTGTGTAAAGTCTTCTCTCAGGCTTTCATTTGAACTTTAGTAATCAGCATACCCCGCATATTCTTCCAGCATTTTCCCGATCTTCTTCAACCATTCTGCCTGCTTTTCTTTGTTGATGCTGTGGCGGGTTTCCCTGTCATATTCATTTTGCATTTCCTCTTTTTCATCAGTCACTTCTTCGTATATTTTTTTCAGGTCCTTCTGGTAGGTCCTGGAGTTGAATTTATATTCACTCATTTCTTTATGCAGCTTTCGGGCAAATATTTCTGCGATATCAAAATGGCCCTGCTCATGACTAAGGATATAGGCATCCTTATGC
>JBEBIF010000310.1:0-4352 GCA_040080515.1 Chitinophagaceae bacterium
ACTGTCCGTATATTTTATAACTGTATTATTGAATGTATTCTTGTCAAATGGCGGATTGATATCAAAGGCGGAATAAATATTGACAAAACTTCCGTACACATCAAAACCAAATACTTTAATAGCGGGATAGATGACCTGGCTGCTTACGTACCACACGTCTTTATTCAGCGGGCGGTACAACTGTTCGATGCGCAGCGAATCCACCACCTCCATCTGGGATGATTTGGTAAGTAACAACTGGAGGGAATGAATGCGCCAGTCATCTTCGACAATATTAATATACCCGCTGAACAACGGCTCAAACTTTCTTTTTGGAATTACCTTAATGCGATTAATTTCTTTACCATCTTCCACGAAGCTGCCTTCCAGTTTGTATTTGTAATAATTAAGGGCATTATCTGAAATTGGTGAAATAAAACCCCGTGGATTAAGGCTGTTGCCAATAAAAACGTTGTTGTTGTAAAATGGAAGAAAATCAGGTGCAGCTAATCCATACCCATCACTCTGACCACTTACTTTGGAAGAAACCACTTCCACCTTTACCTTATTCGGTCTGTCAACATAATACTTTGATACCGTTTCTGACAGGTAGAGCATTTTTTGCTTGCTGGTATCACCATCTTCAAAGTCAACCTTTTTACCCATGAATTTAGGGGGATAGTTTCTTACCCGCATCTGTCCTTTCGTGTACACTTCACATTGGAATTTATCCAGTTGCTGCTGATGGTAGGTCCTTTTCTTTATGGTATTCCGGATGATCTGGTAGGCCGGGTCTTCTCCATTCTTTATCACCACTTCTCCCAAAGTCATTCCCTGGAGTGTCAGTTTAAAATCCACTTGCAGTTCTCCGTTTCCGATGGTGATCTTTTTTTCTTCCTTCTGGTAGCCGACATACTGGCAAACTAACGTGTAAGTTCCGGGTTCCGGCTTCAATGAGTATTTTCCTTCATTATTCGCATTGGTGCCTTTGTTGTTTTCTTTTATAAATACAGAGGCATAAGGTAAGGGCTTGCCGGCAGTATCGGTAATAACTCCTTTGATCTTCTGGGCATAGGTAATTAATGATGCGGATGTAAGTGTGGTAATAAAGAGGATCTTTCTCATACTTGTGTGGTATGGAAAGGTAAGGCTGGTAAACCGAATAACTCTTTTCAGAATTGCTTGTTTGGAAACTTTTAACATCAGGCTTTGTCAGATGCTCTCAGGTAACTGCCCGTCATGGCTGCAAAGCCCGCCACCAAACCACCGATAATGCCGGTAACTAAAATCAACAGCATAGAATTACCACCTAACGGAAGTACGGCCGCTATTTTTTTTGATAATACGCCATTGTTTTTTATGTCGATCCACCAGGCAAGTCCGGCCCATAAAATAAGTACACCGAGAAATCCGGAAAAAAATGCTTTCCCTGCTTTTTGATGAATGATCACTGCTACCAGTAATGGCTATTCCCCACCAGGGTAAAAAAAGTCCGCTGATGAAAGCCAGTAATGCAGTTAAAAGTATTGCGACAAAGAATTTCATATCCTGTTTGTTGATCGGTTAATTAGTTAATCAGTTTATTGGTTTATCGGGAAACTCATAAATGCTTTAGATCACTCACAATTTTCCCGCAGGGTCCTTCGGTCAAATTTCCTCATTTTCAAATTTTCAAATTCTCACATTTTCTTAAACTTCATCGTCCACTTAATGTTCTTATCCGTCCGGTCTCCTTCCCGCATAAACCAGAGTTTGTTATATTTTCCGGCCACCCAATTATCAATATAATCATCATAGAATTTACTGCCGGGATTACCACTCTGTCCGCCAGGATAAACACCATAGGCTTCTGTTGGTGATGTCAACTGTACGACCATTCTCCAGCTGGGACCGTGGCTGTGTGTCACAGCATTTACAATATCGCCATTGCCGCCAACATTTAATCCTTTTCTGGCAAAAGCCGGAAGCGCATCTTTTAATAAATGATATACAGTAGGGTTCTTGAATTTTGTCCACTCCAGCTTACCCACTGATTCCAGTTGAGATAAATAAACGGTCGCTTTTTTTAATGCAACCGTCACCACATCATACAGGGTTTCTTTTTGAGGTGTATTTACATCATCAATAAATGCAGCAGCTGTATCTTTCTTCAATAATTCCATCAGGGTTTGTTTTTGCGGCCAGGGTGCCTCTGGTTTTACTTTTGATAACTCATCTTTCCAAACTCCCACTTCCAGGCTATCCCACCAGGCTTGATACACCGTCTGCCCTTTTGAATCGGGCGAAGCCATCAGGTCCCATCCTTTGAATATGTCAAGGTATTTTTTTTCGGTGGCGCTGAGTTCGCTTTCTTTTACATATCCCAGTAATATCCCTTTTGCATCTTCGGCCAGTGTATTAAAGTAATTATTCTGCAGGGCCATCATATCTGCAGGGGTGATGCCATTCATTGCTGCCAGTTTGTTGTCAATCGTAATTCCACGGGGAGTGATATAACTTCCGGGAATGAAATATGGATAGGTAGAATCAACCGGACGCTGGTTAGCACTTTGCAGGTAACCTCTCGCCGGGTTCTTACTATGCGGATTCTCTGTTTGCGGAATAAAACCCTGCCATGCATAACTGGTATCTTGTCCCGGCATGATGTACAAACCCTGCCTGTCCCAGCGGGCTGGAAATTTTCCCTGTTGCCAGATGGCGATGTCACCGGCTTTGGAAGCAAATACAAAATTCTGACCGGGGCATTCAAATGTTTTTATTGCTGCTTCATAATCATCATAATTCTTTGCCCGGTTCAGTTTATAAAAGGTCATGCCCTCATTGCTGGGATCATGTGCCACCCAGCGAACGGCGAGGTTTCTTTTATTGGAAGATTCGTTGGAAAAACTTTCATCAAATAGCACCGGACCAAAAACCGTGTAGGCCACTGTATCTTTCACATCTGCTCCGCCTTTTACTTTTATTGTTTCCTCTTTAAGTGTTGTTTTTTGCCACTGTCCATTATACCAGTATTCCTGTTTGGAGTTGTCCTTGAATTTTATTTCATAATAATCCTTTACATCCCGCTGGGCATTGGTAACACCCCAGGCGATACTGTCATTAAATCCAATAATGACAAACGGGCTGCCCGGCAATGAAACACCATAGGTGTTGCTGGTGGGTGTTTGCAATTGCATTTCATACCAGATAGAGGGCAAAGACAGTTCCAGGTGCGGATCATTACATAAGATAGGTGCGCCGCTTTGCGTTTTACTTCCTGCCACCACCCAGTTATTGCTTCCGTTATTAATATCTGGTTTTGAATTTTCAAATGCTGTTACCGCTTCTTTTTTCCCAAAGTATAAAGAGTCTGCTGTAGTGGGTTGTACCGGAACAATACCGGGTTTATCAAATACGGTCCCTTTTGGTACTATGGGCAACAGGGAATCATGCACCTGCGGATAGAGTGTCTTTAATTCATCAGGAATAAAAACGGACTGGGCATTGGTATTGGCAAGATCACTCTCAGTACCGGACGATAACATCTTCGCCATCATCTTTAATAATAAAGCGGTTCGGAGGTTGCTCCATTTCTCCGGTTTGAAATTGAGCAGCTTGTATTCTAATGGCAATTCCGATTCTTTAAGAGAACCGATATAAGCGTTGACCCCTTTTGTGTAGGCATCAAACATCATTTTTGTGGCCGGGTCTTTATCCACTTCTTTCATGGCGTTTTCTGCGGCGAACACCATTCCCAGTCTTCTTTGTTCCTTATCAAAATTGATGGCTTTTTTTCCCGCTATTTCACTGGCCCTTCCTGCGGCAGCTTTTGTTTGCAGGTCCATCTGGAACAAACGGAATTTAGCATGCAAATAACCTTGTATAAAGTAGAGGTCTTCATCATTCTCTGCAAACACATGCGGTACCAGCCGTTCATCGAAATAGACATCTGCTTTCCCTTTCAGATCAGGAAAACTAAGATCCGCATCAAAGCCCTGGTTGGCAGGTTCTGCATTTTGCCAAAGACCATGTTGTGGACTAAGAAATTTACCCATCGGCGGAATGGCGCCCCATTGTTTGTTGAGGGCAAAAACAAGTCCGGCGGTAACAACGGTTGATACCAAAAAAGGAACGGTACGCATAGGCAAACTGATGAGGATGGAAGATAGTAATTAATTGATATAAGATAGCAGGAACAAAGGTGTTTTTAATATGGAACTGGCAAACGGCTGGAAGTTTTACTTACCTGGCCGTATCGGGCACCACTTCCTTTTTAGCGTGGCCAATTTAATAAAACCGGCATTTGCCGATATTTTCGTTTTATTACTTAATTTCAATTTTATAAAAACTAAACTATGCCAGTATTAATAGTAGTCGGTGTCCTCATCCTCATC
>JBEBIF010000311.1:0-4346 GCA_040080515.1 Chitinophagaceae bacterium
CTATAAAACCGATACTACCGAGCCATACGGTACTGATCAGCATCAGCTGCACATACACTTTTGTCAGATCTGCCAGTAACAATGTGGGAATGATGATCGCAAGAATGATTATGATACCGCCCATCGTTGGCGTTCCTTTCTTGCTTTCTTCTCCCGGCAACCCTTCTTCCCGGATACTTTCACCTATTTGCTTCCTTTGTAAGAACCTGATTAACTTTTTCCCGTAAAAAGTTGTAATAAACAATGACAACAATACCGCCAGCAACACCCTGAAAGTGATAAAGCCGAAGAGCCTTCCACCCGGGATGTTTACACCCTCTTTTCCAAGCCAGTCAAACAAATGATACAGCATCGCTGATTATTGGTTTACTTTTTTATTCTGTCATGTTTTTTCTCCGGGTTTCACCCGGAGTTATTCATGTTTGACCCCTTCGGGGTCTGTTTATTTGTCCAGCAATTCAAACATCTCCCTCACTATTTCCTTATCATCAAAGTGATTTCTCACTCCTTTTATCTCCTGGTATTTCTCGTGGCCTTTTCCTGCCACCAGTATTATGTCTTCCGGTTTTGCTAAACTTATCGCTGTCTTTATCGCTTCTTTCCTGTCCACTATTGAGATATATTTTCTTCTGGCCGCCGCACTTAATCCTTCTTCCATGTCTTTTATTATCTGTGCCGGGTCTTCACTCCTTGGATTATCGCTGGTAAAAATTGCTTTGTCACTATACTCACAAGCCGCTTCTGCCATCAATGGTCTTTTTGTTTTGTCCCTGTCACCCCCGCACCCTACTACTGTTATTACCTGTTCAAATCCTTTCTTCAGTTTCTTTATCGTTGCCAGCACGTTCAGCAATGCATCCGGTGTGTGTGCATAATCAACGATCGCTATCACTTTATCTTTTGCAGACACCATATAATCAAATCTTCCCTCTGCCCCGGTCAGCAAACTCAATGCGGTCAGCACTTCCTGTTTATCTTCTCCCAGGCAAACCGCTGCACCATATACTGCCAGCAGGTTATACGCATTGAATTCGCCGATCAGTCTGAAATGCACTTCCACATCATTCACCGTCATCATCAAACCGCCCAGGCTGTTGTCCAGTATCTTTCCTTTAAAATCAGCCACAGTCTTCAAACTGTAGTAATACTTCTTTGCATTCGTATTCTGCAGCATCACTGTTCCTCTTTTATCATCTGCATTGCTGATAGCAAAAGCAGCTGAGCCCAGGGAATCAAAGAAGGCTTTCTTCACCCGGGTATATTCATCAAATGTTTTATGATAATCCAGGTGATCATGTGTGATATTGCTGAAAATGCCTCCTGCATACTCCAATCCTGTTACCCGGTGCTGATGAACTGCATGTGAACTTGTTTCCATGAACACATGAGTGCATCCTTCTGCCACCATCTGGCCCAACAGCTGATTCAAACTCACCGCATCCGGTGTGGTATGTGTGGCCGGTACTGTTTTCCCACCTATTTGATTTTCCACCGTACTCAGCAATCCGCATTTATATCCCAATCTTGTAAAGAGCTTATATAATAATGTTGCAATTGTTGTCTTTCCGTTTGTTCCTGTCACCCCCACCAGCTTTACTTTTTCTGATGGTCTGCCAAAAAAATTATGTGCCATATACCCGGCAGCCGCTGCACTGTTCTCTGCCTGCACATATACTACTCCTTCTTTCTTACTCCCGGGCATTTCCTCACACACAATTACTGTTGCGCCATTCTCAATTGCTTTCTCAATGAACTGGTGACCGTCTGCTGCCGCCCCCTTTACTGCCACAAATGCTGACCCTGACCTTACTTTCCTTGAATCAATCTGTACATCGTTCAGCTCAACTGATGTACTCCCTATCACAGACCTGATCGCCACTTTGTATAGTACATCCTGTAATAACACGATAACCTTAAACTTTAGACTTTAAACTTTTACCCTATCTCAACTCAACTCCAGTATCACCGTTATTCCTTTTCCCAATGTAGTACCCGGAGCAACTGACTGCATCGTAACTTTTCCCCTGCCTCTTACTGCCACTTTCAATCCCATATTCTCCAGCAGGTATATCGCATCCTTCAATCCCATGCCTCTTACGTTTGGCATTATCTGCTGTCGTATGGTTGTTGCTTTTACCACCGGTTGAGCAGCAGTACCTTTTGGATAACTACCGGCAACTACACTGGCCCAGTTTTGTTGCGCCACCGAATCCCGGAAAGACACATTCATTGTTTTATATACATTTTTTATATCGCTTGCATAGCCTGCATAGAAAAATGCGGAACTGTCTTTTGCTCCTGCATACATAGAAGGAGCTGATTTCTCCACATACATCGCATACAGCTTCGTGGCGATCTCTTTAAATACCGGCGCTGCCACGGTACCGCCAAAGTGTGATGCTGCATGAGCTTTGGTACGTATGACCACGATACAGGTAAACTGTGGCTTATCAGCAGGGAAGTATCCAACAAAAGAAGCCTGGTACACCCCATGCGAATATTTGATAGGACCGTCGGACACATGGGCCGTTCCGGTTTTGCCGGCCACTGCAAATGGGTATTTTTCAAACACTCTTTTTGCCGTTCCTTCTGTAACAACAGCCCGCATGGATTCTTGTGCACTTTTTACGACTGCTGGCTTGCAAATATTCTCATCCATTACTACCGGCTGAAACTGCTTGATAATTGTACCATTGCTCTGGATACTCTGTACGAGGTAGGGCTTCATCATCCTGCCGTTATTAGCAATGGCGTTGTACAGTGTCAATGTATGCATCGGACTTACCTGGATACCGTATCCAAAACTCATCCATAGCATATTACCTAATCCGGCTTCTCCATTTTTAGTTGACAGCGGTGCCATGGTTGGCTTTGGCACATTCATCAGGTCAACCGGTGATTTTTCATCCAGGTGAAACCGGTGAAAATATTCTTTGATCTCTACAGGATTTTTACCAAATGCCTTATATGCAAGCATGCTCATTCCCACATTAGAGCTGTGTGCAAAGCATCCTTTTACCGTTAATGAAGAAGCACTATGTCTTTCAGCATCTGTCACGACCTTACCGGGCGCCACTTCCATTTTTCCGGCTCCGCCTACCTGCACCATGTCATCTATATTGCTGCTTCCTTTTTCCAGTACAGATAATAAGGTGGCAAGTTTAATGGTAGATCCCGGTTCCGTAACCCGCAATGCGTAATTATCATCTTCCCAGTAAGTACCATCTGGTCTGCGGCCCAGGTTGGCCATCGCTTTTATTCTACCGGTACTGGTTTCCATTACTATGGCCGTACCATAAGGACCTTCACATTGCAGCATCATCCTCATCAATGCTGTTTCTGTTATGTCCTGTATGTTCACATCTATTGTAGTATAAACATCCTTACCATTTTCCGGATCCGTTTGGGAACCCTCTACTGGTACTGGTGTACCACCTGCTATGTAGCGAACCAGTTTTAATCCATCATGACCACTTAGTACGGTATCATAACTTCTCTCCAGGCCCACATTTTGTTTCTTCGCTTTATTACTAGCATCTTTAAATTCCCTTGATAAGCCGATGGTGCGGTTGGCCAGTAATCCAAACGGCGTTTCTCTTTTACTATAAGGCTCCACGATCACACCGCTTTTATTTCGCCCTAATCTTACCAGTGGAAACTCACGGAATACCTTATACTGTTCAAAACTCAGTTTCTTCTTTAATGGATAATAGCGGTCATTCTTTTTAAAGGCCTGCTGCAATTCCTTTTTGTACTGGGCCGGTGTTTTGTCATTAAAAAAATAAGCCAGGGACATGGCAAAGGAGTCAACGTTCTCTTTGAACCGTTTTCCTTTTTTCTCTCTCAAACCGTCCGCATTAAAATCTATGTAGATATCAAAGGTGGGAATTGAAGTGCTCAGCATTTGTCCATCTTCACTGTAGATCGTCCCTCTTTCGGCAGCAATAGGTTGAAATTTCTGATGCAGGCTGTCGCTCATACTGCGCCAGTGGTTTCCTTCAAAGCGCTGAATGTAGATAGCTCTGCCGAGGACAAGTACACTTATCAGTACTATACCGATAAAACTGAGGTAAACCCTCCATAATATGTCCCGTTTAATGTCCAATGTCTTGCGAAGCGCAGCTGAAGCAATCTCCAGGTCTGCATTTTAGTTGTTAATCTCCTTGCGGGGCGCAGCCGAAGCAAACTCCCCAATATTTTGCGAGGCGCAGCCGAAGCAATCCTCTTATTATTTTTACTTTATCAGCTTCAGTTCCCTGATCATCGCCTGTTGTGTCACTCACTTCATCGTCCCGAACTCTACTCATCAATTTCTCCGCATAGAATCCTTCAGCACCACCGGCGAC
>JBEBIF010000312.1:0-4338 GCA_040080515.1 Chitinophagaceae bacterium
CCCTGATGCCAGGGTGGGTACCAGTGCCGTTGATTATTTTCAGCCGTACGATGACATTATTTATGAAATAGGGCTTACCCCCAATCGCATGGATGCTATGAGCCACTGGGGCGTGGCCCGGGATGTATGTGCCTACTTAAATCATCACGACAATAAGGATATGAAGCCGAAACTGCCCAGCAGCAACAGCTTCAAGATTGACAATACATCTTTCCCTGTCGAAGTAAAAATTGAGAACAAAGTTGCCTGTCCCCGTTACTCTGGTGTTACCATCACCAATGTAACCATTGGCGAATCTCCCAAATGGTTACAACAGAAATTAAAAGCCATCGGTCTTCGCCCCATCAATAATATTGTTGACATCACCAACTTCATTCAGCAGGAGACCGGTCAGCCGCTTCATGCATTTGATGCAGACCTGATCGCTGGAAAAAAAGTGATCATAAAAAACTTACCCGAGGGAACTCCATTCGTTACACTGGATGCCAAAGAAAGAAAACTAAGCGCCGAAGACCTGATGATATGTGATGAAAAGGAAGGCATCTGCATCGCCGGTGTGTTTGGCGGATTGCATAGTGGTGTTACAGACAAAACAAAAAACATCTTTTTAGAAAGCGCCTGCTTTGATGCAGTAACGATCCGCAAGACCTCTTTCCGTCATGGATTAAGAACAGACGCTGCCTCCCGCTATGAAAAAGGGACCGATATTTCTGCCACCGTCAATGTATTAAAAAGAGCTGCCCTGCTGATAAAAGAAATTGGCGGCGGTGAGATCGCTTCCGACATCGTGGACATTTACCCCAAACCAAAACCGAAGACCGAAGTTGGCATCAAATGGCATTTCATTAAAAAACTGAGTGGTAAAAACTATCACCCGGATGCCGTAAAGAATATTCTCAATAACCTGGGCTTTGAAACATTGAAAGAAGGTATTGATGAACTGCGGGTGGCTGTACCTTATCATAAACCGGATATCAGTTTGCCAGCCGACCTGGTGGAAGAAATAGTACGGATAGACGGGCTGGATAATATTGACATTCCCGAAGCTATTACTATCACCCCCGCTGTGGAAGATAATTATGCCACAGAAGAATATCGGGAAAAAACAGCTAACTATTTAGTGGGACTGGGCTTCAATGAAATGATGACCAACTCCATCACCAATGCCGCCTATTTTTCCGAAGAAGAATTGCAGACCATGGTAAAGATGACCAACAGCCTCAGTGCCGAACTGAACATCCTGCGCAATTCCCTTTTTGAAACTGCATTGGAAGTGGTGGCGCATAATCTTAATCACAAAAACAATTCACTCCGCCTGTTTGAATTTGGCAAAGCCTATTCCACTTCCGGCCCGGGGAAGTACAACGAAAAAGAAAAGCTCTGTATCGTTATCACCGGCAATCAAAACGAAGACAACTGGAAACAAAAAGGTACGGCTACTGATTTTTATACGCTGAAGGGTACTGTTGATGCCACGCTGAAGTTATTAGGCATTACACCGGATGCTGTTGAAATAGTATCCGTTCCCAAACTGGACAATCATATTGTTTTTAAACTTGATGGACAGATCATAGCTGGTGCAGGAGAAGTAAAGAAAACCATTCTGGACAAATTTGGTATCAAACAACCGGTATTCTTTGCCGGTCTCAACTGGGGCCTGCTGGCTGACCTGGCGTCAACCGAAAACAGGAAAGTAAAAGAAATAGCCAGGTACCCGGCCGTGCAGCGTGACCTGGCCCTGATCGTTTCCAAAGAGTTGCCCTGGGAAGCAGTACAGCAAACGGTGCAAAAAATCAGTATCAGCAAACTACAGGACATCAAACTCTTTGATATATTCGAAAGTGAAAAACTCGGCGCCGGCAAAAAATCAGTGGCCGTTAATTTCACTTTCCTTGATGAGGAAAAAACATTGACCGATAAAGAGATCGATGGATGGATGGGAAAGATCATGACAACGCTGGAGAAAGAGCTGAGTGCGGAGATACGCAAATAATTGGAAAATGAGAGGATTGGGAAATTTTGGAATTGGGAAATTGGGAAATTTACTCCATTTCGAAAAGACATTAGCAAATTTGAATACGCTGAGCATTGAAAGAGATTTCCCAATTTCCCAATTCTACTTTCCAAAATTGAATCAATTTCCCAATTCCACTTTCCAAAATATACTAACATGTCTGCCACAGAAGAACAACTAAAACGCATCCAGGAAAAGTTGCAGCAATTGCTGAAACAGCATACGGCCGTGCAGAAGGAAAACACCCGGCTGAAAGAAGAATTGCAGGCGGTACAGGATAAAGTGCTGGCACAGCAGAAAAATGCCGACGAATTAAAACAACAGGTAAGTATTCTGAAGTTAAATGCAGGAGAAATGAGTGCGGCTGATAAGAAAGAGTTTGAAAAAAGGATCAATGGCTATTTAAAAGAGATCGATCGTTGTATTGCGCAGTTGGGAGAGTGAGGAAAGAGTCGATAGTCGATAGTCGATAGTCGATAGTCGATAGTAAGAACTTCTTAATCAATAAAGTGTTGTGTGAAACAGAAACTGGTGAACTTTTGAACAATCAAACTACTGAACTAAAGCTACACTCTCTTTACCAAGTTCATTTTCATTTCATCAGATCCTTGCGAAAGTTCCAGTGTATATCTTCCGTAAGGCAGGTCATTCAATCCGGTCCAGGTCACTTCTTCAGGATTAGATGCAATGTCCCGCTCAATGATACGGCAAATACTTCCTTTATCATCCTTTAAAATTCCACGGAGGCAGCTACCTTTGGGAGTAGTGAGCTGGAGTTGTAATGCATCAATGAATACTGATGACTTGACTTTAGCAAACATATCAGAAAACGTTTTGGTTGTTATCGTTTCACCATTGTGACCTTGAACCTTTTCGTTTTCAACGGGGTACTGACTTTTTCAGGAAGCTAATGTAATAAATAGAAGTTGAAAAATCCAAGAAAATGAGCGAATTAATTGCCATCTCAGCCCTTATCGGCGACAGGACCTACCGGATAAAGATCAAACCGGAGGATGAGGAAGTAGTGCGAAAAACCCTCAAGACCATCAACGATAAGATCGTGGAGTATAAGACCATGTTTGCAGGTAAGGATATGCAGGATTATGTCGCCATGGTACTGATCTGGTATGCCACCGAGCAGCATGCCGGTGCGGCGGCCGGAATCCTTAAAGACAATCTCGCCGAACAATTGACCGGAATTGAAAAAATGCTGGACGGTGTGCGGTAGAGACAAGGCATGCGGTGGGTGGCGGTAGAGACAAGGCATGCCTTGTCTCTACCGCCACCGTCCCCCGCACACCGATTTCGTTCATTACATCCCTTTTAGTATCTTCGCTGATTACGTAAACTTCTGTAATCCTGACAGATGGAAGTATGAAGTTTATATTAAATCCCGTCCGGCAGGACAATCGGACAGGAATTGCTTATTATGAAACACTTAAACAAAAACATTCATGGACCCGAATATATTATCCGTCATCATTGGCGCCGCTGCCCTCATTGTGGGCATCATAGTGGGTAAAGTCATTTTTGCAAAAAACACCCGCAAACAAGTAGAAGAAGCTGAACTGCAATCACAGACCATCCTCAAAGAAGCCGAATTAAGAGCTGAAACCATCCGGAAAGAAAAAGAACTGGAGGCAAAGGAGAAATTTGTGCAGCTGAAATCTGCCCACGACAGGGAATTGCTTGACAAGAACAAAAAGATCAACGACACGGAAAACCGGGTCCGCCAGAAAGAACAAACCATCAACCAGAAAGAGGCCAGCCGGGATAAGCAGGTAAAAGAAAATGAAGCCATCAAAGAAACCCTGAACCGCCAGATAGAACTGGTGAACATCAAACGTACCGAACTGGAAAAACACCAGGAAGAACATATTCGCCGCCTGGAAAAAATTTCCAACCTTACCGCAGAAGATGCCAAAGCCCAATTGATAGAAAGCCTGACCAACGAAGCCCGTACAAAGGCCCTGGTATTACAACAGGAGATCGTGGAAGATGCCAAATTAAAAGCCGGTAAAGAAGCCCGCAAGATCGTTATCCAAACCATTCAAAGAACGGCTGCCGAACAGGCCATTGAAAATTCTATCACCGTATTCAACCTGGAAAGTGATGAGATAAAAGGCCAGATCATCGGACGGGAAGGCCGGAACATCCGTGCTATAGAAGCCGCCACCGGTGTGGACCTGATCGTGGATGATACCCCGGAAGCTATCCTGCTTTCTTCCTTTGACCCGCTGCGCCGGGAAATAGCCCGTCTTAGTTTGCAGCGCCTCGTTACCGATGGACGTATTCACCCCGCCCGTATCGAGGAAGTGGTAGAG
>JBEBIF010000313.1:0-4330 GCA_040080515.1 Chitinophagaceae bacterium
TCCGGTAAGAAAAAGAGGAAATGATGCTTTCACTTTCCCGGTTGGGAAATCGGGTGCAGGATATCACTATTGCGGAATATCGGCACCGGGTTCCACTACTGATGCTTTTGAAGCAGAATATATGCGGGCAAGTGCTGTGGGCCTGGGAAGTGTTACCGCTTCAGGATTAGATCATGTTAGCAATTGTGAATACTGGAAACTGGACAGAAAAACCGGGAGCTCCAACATTAATGTCACGTTGAGCTGGAATGGTACCAGCAATTGCAGCGCTGCTGCTTATATAAATGATCTGGCCACACTCGTGGTTGCGCATTTTGGCACCAGCTGGGATGCTTTTGGAAATGATGGCGGAACTTCTGGTTCTGCAACAGATGGATCTGTCACCTGGAATAATGTATCCATCTTCAGCCCGTTTTCATTGGGCAGCACTGCTAGTTCTAAGAATCCGCTTCCGGTCAAATTTGTTAATGTAAGAGCTTATACAGCAGGAGAAAAAAATAGGATCGAATGGACCAACATGACTGAATCCGAGGTTGATCATTATGAAGTGGAACGTTCAACAGACGGAAATTCGTTCACACTGCTGAGTAGTATGGCCGCAAGAAGCAATAACGCAGGCAAAGAAGAGTATACAGTTTTGGACAACAATACAACTGCGGCAGTCATTTGGTATCGCATCAGGGCAAAAGAATTTGATGGCACATTTGTTTACAGCCCTATAGTAAAGGTTAGTCGCCACCAAAGTGATAATGTTAAACTGGTGCTTTATCCCAATCCTGTGGTTTCAGGCCAACTCACCATCCAGTTGTACAGCAACCGGAATGAGAATTATACGATCACAGTATATAGCAATGCCGGTCAGCAGGTGCTTAGAACCAGCTGGCAGCATAGCGGCGGGTCTGCCTCCCGCTCTGTTGAATTACCGGCTTCACTGGCACCCGGTTATTATCACCTGCAGGTAAGTGGTGGTGGAAAAACGTTTTCTGAAAAGTTTGTACGACAATAAAATTAATAGTAAAAAAATTGAGTAGTAATAAAAGGAGGGGCTGATAAAGCTCCTCTTTTTTATTTTGGCTCATAAAAATATATTACCGAAGCTTATCAAGGCTTTTTACCAGTTTCTCATCTTTACGGATATTGCGGAAGGCCAGAAAATAACTGATGATGATCAATGCAGGAAGAATGGCCCAAAGCGCAGGAGTGCTTGAAACCAGTTTCCTGGTTTCCAAAATATACCGCACAAGGATAAGTATAGAAACCACCAGGCCCAGCAGGCAAAGTTTCATTTGCAGTTTTCGGTCTTTAAACAAAAAAATGGTAATAGTTGAAACTCCAATAGATATGATAGTAAGAATAAGCAGGAAAAAATCACTTCCTGCATCAATAAGTTTGGCTTGCTTCAGCGAGGAATTTTTCACCAGCTCTTCGCCGGTAGAAAAGGGAAACATGAACGTGAATATACCGGCCACTGTTGCCAGTAATAACCAGAGAGTTTGCTGACGCTGAATCATTTTATATGCTTTTAGTCAAATGTAAAGTTACAGGTTAGCCCAATTCAGGATACAACGGAAATTGCTTCATAAACTCTTTTACGTCACTTTTTACAGCTGCTATCACAGCTTCGTCGTCCGGATTAATCAGCACTTTGTCAACCATGCTCACCACTGTTTCCATATGTGCTTCTTTCATGCCCCTGGTGGTAACAGCAGGCACACCCACCCGGATACCAGATGTAACGAATGGCGACTTATCGTCAAACGGTACGGCATTTTTATTCAGGGTGATATGTGCCTTATCCAATGTTTCCTGCGCTTTTTTTCCGGTCAGGTTCTTATTGCGGAGATCTATCAGCATCAGGTGGTTGTCGGTACCATCGCTGATAAGCTGGTAACCTCTCGATACAAATGCGCTGGCCATAGCCTGTGCATTGGTGATCACCTGCTGACCATATGCTTTAAAAGAAGGATCGAGAATTTCGGCAAACGAAACAGCCTTTGCAGCTATCACATGTTCCAGTGGTCCGCCCTGCATACCAGGAAAAACGGCCAGGTCGAGCAGGGAACTCATCATCCGGGTATTTCCTTTCGGGTCCTTTATACCAAAAGTGTTTTCAAAATCATGGCGCAACATAATGATACCGCCCCTTGGACCTCTTAATGTTTTATGCGTAGTGGAAGTGACAATATGGCAATGATCAAAAGGATCGTTCAATAAGCCGGTGGCTATTAAACCAGCCGGATGAGCAATGTCGGCCATTACCAAAGCGCCAATTTCATCTGCTACTGCCCGGATCCTTTTATAATCCCAGTCACGGCTGTAGGCAGAAGCGCCGCAAATGATCATTTTCGGTTTTTCCCTGCGGGCGGTTGCTTCCAGGTGTTCATAATCCACGAGGCCGCTTTCTTTTTTTACACCATAAAAATGGGCCTGGTAATTTTTTCCGCTGAAGTTGGCAGGACTGCCATGTGTAAGGTGGCCGCCCATGCTGAGGTCGAGACCCAGAATTTTATCACCGGGCTTAAGGCAGGCCAAAAAAACGGCCGTATTAGCTTGTGCACCGCTGTGTGGCTGCACATTTGCCCAACTGGTATTGAAGATCTTTTTTAAACGTTCAATAGCGAGGGTCTCAATTTCGTCCACCACTTCGCAGCCGCCATAATACCGTTTGCCGGGATAGCCCTCTGCATACTTGTTGGTAGGCACGGTTCCCATGGCCTGCATTACCTGCAGGGAAGTAAAATTTTCTGAAGCGATCAGTTCAATACCGTTGCGCTGGCGTTCCAGTTCTTTGTTGATCAGGTCAAAAATAGCAGTATCTCTTTGCATAAAAATAGTTGTTGAAAAGTTGATAAGTTCACCAGTTCATGAGTTCGCAAGTTTTGAGGGTATGAAAAGTGTTTACAGGATGGAATGACCCGTAAACTTTTAAACTTGTGAACTGGTAAACTATTTGATTGCAAAAATAGGATTGCAGAAGATGCAACGGCTTTTGGGGCTTAATAATTTGTTTATGTTAAAAGTCTTACTTTCGTTGGCTTTTGATTAGTTACCTCCGGAGGGATTCTCCGGCCAAACCACTGTGGTTCATCAATGAAAGCTATCATACCAGTAGCAGGTGCAGGTACCAAACTGCGACCGCATAGTTATACACAACCTAAAGCTCTCATTCCGCTTGCAGGCAAGACGGTGCTCAGCATTATTATTGACCAGTTGCAAAGCGCAGGTATCAAAGAATTCATATTTATTGTCGGCTATTTGGGAGACAAGATCCAGGATTATGTAAAAGCGAAGTACCCGGGTCTAAAGGCGCATTATGTACACCAGGTGGACCGCCAGGGGGTGGGCCATGCCATCCGGCTTACCCGCAGCATTGTAAACCAGGATGAGATATTTGTGGTGCTTGGCGATACTATTTGCGAGTATGATGTGCAGGAAGTGGTGAACAGCCCGTATTCTATGATCGGTGTGCGGAAAGTGGATGATCCGAGAGATTTTGGAGTGGCAGAAATTGAAGAGGACGGCTTTATTAACCATGTGGTGGAAAAGCCGCAGATACCTAAATCCAATATGGCATTGGTGGGAGTGTATAAGATCAGGGAAAGCGAGCAAATGTTTCAATGCCTGGAAAATAATATCCGGCAGGGGCTGCGGAGCCATGGCGAATACAGCCTTACAGATGCGCTGGATTGTATGCTGCAACTGGGAGCAAAGTTTCAATCATTTAAAGTGGAGAACTGGTTTGACTGTGGAAGAAAAGAAACGATGCTGGAGTCGAATGCATTATTGCTGAAAAAATTTGCTCCGAAAACGGATGCGGGGCAATTTGAAAATACGGTTATCATTTCACCGGTAAGTATTGGTGCCGGATGTGTTATAAAAAATTCCATCATTGGCCCCAATGTATCTATTGGCGAGAATACCACTATTGATTATTCTATTGTAAAGAATTCCATCATCGGGTCGTTTTCCAACCTGTTCGATATAGTACTGGACGATTCGGTGATCGGCAGCGATACAAACTTGCGGGGCGAAACAAGGTCGCTGAATATTGGGGATAATACCAGTATTGATCTTGGATAAAGAAAAGTTGATCAGTTTAAAAGTTTCAAAGTTCACAAGTTCTCCAGTGATAAAAAGTGTTTACAGGATTGAGCAACTTGTAAACCCGTGAATTTGTAAACAATTATACTTATCAGCAATTATCTTTGCGTCACTGAATCTCATGACAAGTATTACTAACAGAATCACCCAACTTTGCGGAATCAACTACCCCATCATCCAGGCCGGAATGCTATGGGCAAGTGGTTGGAGCCTTGCCCGTGCAGGAAGC
>JBEBIF010000314.1:0-4321 GCA_040080515.1 Chitinophagaceae bacterium
TCAGGGTTCTGTTCGCTGCTCAGCAGGAGAGAAGTACGAGTGGTGAGTTTCGAGTGGCGAGACTGATAGGATATTACCTCACGCAGAGGCCGCAGGGTTTGCTGAGATATACTGTATTCCTCAGCGTACTCCGCGAACTCTGCGTGATGCCACACTCAGCTTCGTTGCGTCGCACACTTCAGGGTTCTGTTCGCTGCTCAGCAGGAGAGAAGTACGAGTGGTGAGTTTCGAGTGGCGAGACTGATAGGATATTACCTCACGCAGAGGCCGCAGGGTTCACTGAGATATACTGTATTCCTCAGCGTACTCCGCGAACTCTGCGTGATGCCACTCGCAGCTCGAAACTCATAACTCTTAACTCACCACTGCTCTCTTTTCCCTACTTTTATACAAATCATTTCCCATGCCAGAAAATAACCGCCGCCGGTTTCTAAAACGGGCAGGAGCATTTTCCGCTACCGCTTTATTATCCACATTTACCCAGCCTGCCTGGAGCAGAAACCTGGAAAGTGCATTGAGAAATGCAGAGAACATTTCTCCCGGCGACCTGGCCACAGAAGAAGATTTCTGGTATTATATCCAGCAATCATTCACCGTATCACCCTCACTCATCAATTTGAATAATGGTGGTGTTTCTCCTGCACCCAAAACCGTGCAGGAAGCGATGAAACGGTATTATGACTATTGTAATGAAGCGCCCAGTTATTATATGTGGCGGGAATTAGACAAAGGCCGGGAACCACTGCGAACCAACCTGGCGAAGCTTTGCGGCTGTTCTCCTGAAGAGATCGCTATCAACCGTAATTCATCCGAAGGATTAGAGACAGTGATCTTTGGGCTCCAATTAAAACCCGGTGATGAAGTGGTGGTGGCCAAACAGGATTATCCTAATATCATTAATGCATATAAGCAAAGGGAACTGCGGGAGGGAATTAAGCTGGTTTGGATAAACCTGGAACTGCCCAGTGAAGATGAAAATTATTTGGTACAGCAATATGTGAATGCTTTTACTTCCAAAACAAAAGTGGTCAACGTCACGCATATCATCAACTGGAACGGGCAGATACTACCGGTAAAAAAAATCGCACAGGAAGCACATAAGCGGGGCATAGAAGTGGTGGTGGATGGCGCACACAGTTTTGCGCATTTCGATTTTAAGATACCGGATCTTGATGCAGATTATTTTGCCAGCAGCCTGCATAAATGGTTATACGCACCTATCGGCACCGGCCTGCTGTATGTAAAAAAAGATAAGATCAAAAATTTGTATCCCTTGTTTGCAACCAGTGAAAACCCGTTGAAGGAAGATATCAGAAAATTTGAGAATCTCGGCACCCGCCCTTTTTATATCGAACAGGCAATTGGTAAAGCCCTGGAATTTCACGAAATGATTGGCAGCGAACGAAAAGAAAAGAGGCTGCATTACCTGAAGAACTACTGGATGGAAAAAGTGAGAACCATTACGAATGTAAAACTCAATACATCACTGCATCCTAAATGGGGCTGCGCCATCGGCAATGTGGGCATTGAAGGAAAGAAACCCGGCGACCTGGATTCATTTTTACTTGATAAATACAGGGTGCACACCGTAGGTATCACCTGGGAAAATATTGTGGGAGTGCGGGTGACGCCGAATGTTTATACCACTACGCAAAATCTGGATGTGCTGGTGGAAGGGATACAGGCTTTTGCAAAGCAGTAGATACGGGGAAGAATTATTAATTAGTCCGCAGGATGCTGCGCATAATTATTAATTAATAATTTTCGAAATCAGCGAATATGTCCACACCACTCACCAACCGCAAAATAAATCTGCTTCAGGCCACTTCTATCAACATGATAGATATGGTGGGCATTGGCCCCTTTGTGGTGATGCCTTTTGTGGTGGCACAATTCAATACCGGCTTATTCATCTGGGCCTGGATATTCGGCGCTTTCACTGCTTTTATGGATGCTATGACCTGGAGTGAATTGGGTGCTAAATATCCGCTGGCAGGTGGCACCTATAATTTTCACCGCATTGCTTTTGGCGAAAAAGGTGGTAAGCTGATGAGCTTTTTATTTGTCTGGCAAACCTCTATACAGGCACCGCTGGTAGTGGCTTCTGCTGCGATCGGGTTTGCACAATACCTTACTTATATTGTACCGCTGGAATTTTGGCAGCAGAAAGCAATTTCAGGAGGATTGGTGATACTCGTCTTTCTGTTATTATACCGGAAGATCGAGACCATTGGTAAGATATCGGTGGTGATGGGCAGTATCGTGGTGCTGACTATTATCTGGATCATCATCAGTGGGCTAACGAATCAGCAACACAGCATTAAACTATTGCCCACCGGCAATGAATCTTTTTTCAGCTATGCTTTTTGGGCGGCAGTGGGACAAGCATCAGTAAAAACGGTATATGCCTATCTCGGTTATTATAATGTTTGTCACCTTGGTGGAGAAATAAAGAATCCGGGAGTAAACATTCCCCGAAGCATTTTTATTTCGATCATTGGTATTGCCACATTGTATTTGTTGATGAACATAAGTGTGATGGGAATGATGCCCTGGGAATCTGTAAAGTCGGACGACCGCTACCTGGTGAGTTCTTTTATGGAAAAATTGTATGGTCACCAGGCAGGGATCATCGTAACCATACTGGTCCTCTGCATTGCATTTTCTTCCTTGTTTGCAGTAGTGCTCGGCTATTCAAGGGTGCCATATGCTGCGGCTGTGGATGGCAATTTCTTTAAGCCTTTTGCCAAATTGCATCCTACCAAAAACTTTCCTTATATATCATTGATCGTATTATGTGCCCTGGGATTTGTCTTCAGCTTGCTTTTTAAATTATCCGATGTCATCAGTTCTATACTTGCCATGCGGATCATCGTCCAGTTCATCGGGCAGGGCGTAGGGGTGGTGCTGCTGCGCAAAAAGTTTGGAACCGAAGGACTGCCTTTTAAGATGTGGTTGTATCCGCTACCGGTCATTATTTCAATTTGTATCTGGATATTCCTTTTTATTTCCACAGAGTGGTTTGCTTTATGGGGCAGCCTGATAGCATTGGTGGGAGTGGGGGTGTATTTGGTAGTGGAGAGACGGAGAAAGCGGTGATGTTGGGAGTTACGAGACTGGAGACATCACGCTGAGACCGCTGAGTACACAGAGGAATATAGTATATCTCAGCGAACCCTGCGGCCTCTGCGTGAGATAACTAGCTCTCAGTCTCGTAACTCGTGGCTCATCACTCACAGCTTTTCTCCATCACTACATTTCCACATTTCCACATTATCACATTTTCACATTATCATTCAATTATTTTTCTGCTACATTTGTCTGTAATCAAATCCCGATGAATGAGTAATCCGAAAGGAAAACTGATTGCCATAGGCGGAGCCGAACATAAGGGTACAGATCTGGAAACCGACGGCCTTCACCGCTATAACCTCAACTTTTTTGAACTGGGCATTCTCCGCCGTGTGGTGGAAGAAGCTGGCGGTATTGCCGCCCGTATAGAAGTCATCACCACAGCGTCTATGATCCCTTATGAAGTGGGAGAGAACTACCTGAATGCATTTGGAAAGATCGGATGCACCAATATTGGCCTCATGCATATTCGTACCCGGCAGGATGCCATGGACCCGGAGTATATTGAAAGGATCCGGCATTGTGATGCAGTGATGTTCACCGGCGGTAACCAGCTTCGCCTGAGTGCCACAGATGGCGGCACTGAATTCCTGACGATCTTAAAAAGAAGGTATAAAGAAGAAAACTTCCTTGTGGCAGGAACGAGTGCCGGTGCAATGGCAATGAGTAATACCATGATCTATGAAGGCAATGCTGCAAGGGCCCATTTGAAAGGGGAAGTAAAGATAACTACCGGTTTGGGTTTTCTTAGTAATGTTATCATCGATTCGCATTTTGAAAAAAGAGGACGATTTGGAAGGCTGGCACAAGCTGTTGCATCCAATCCCGGTTGTATTGGTATTGGCCTGGGAGAAGATACGGGCATGCTGATCACAGACGGGAATAAGATGGAAGCGATCGGCAGCGGGCTGGTAGTAATCATCGACGGACATGATATCCTGCATTCTAATATTGCCGATATACCCGATGGTAACCCCATCAGCATCGAAAACCTGAAAGTGCATTTCTGCGAAAAAGGCAATGGCTACCTGGTAAAAGAACGGAAATACCTGCCCGAGGCCAGCGATGGGGCAGTGATAAAGAAACAGGTTGATATTGAATAGCGGCTAAAAGTTAACTTGTTGATAAGTTTTGCAGCGGGACATTACTTTCTTTAATTTTAAAGCATCTGGCGATAGGTGCTTTTTTA
>JBEBIF010000315.1:0-4313 GCA_040080515.1 Chitinophagaceae bacterium
CGGCGAGATCACCATTTATGAACCGGGATTGGAAAAACTCTTTCTGAGAAATCTGAAAGAGAACCGTCTGCGTTTCACTACGCAACTGGCAGAAGGGATCAGGGATGCTGTGATCATTTTCCTGGCATTGCCCACCCCGCCGGGAGCAGATGGCGCTGCGGACCTTAAATATGTATTGGGTGTATCAGAAGAGCTGGGTCACCTGCTGGCCGATTATAAAGTGATCGTGGACAAAAGTACCGTACCGGTAGGGACAGCGGCAAAAGTGCATGCGGCTATCGCCAAAAATTGCAAAGTGCAGTTTGATGTGGTGAGCAACCCGGAATTTTTGCGGGAAGGAGTAGCCGTAGAAGATTTTATGAAACCGGACCGGGTGGTGATCGGTACTACTTCTGAAAGAGCGAAGAAGCTGATGGGTGACCTGTATGCACCATTTGTGCGCCAGGGCAACCCGGTGATCTATATGGATGAAGGCTCGGCAGAATTGACAAAGTATGCGGCCAATTCTTTCCTGGCAGTTAAGATCTCTTTTATGAATGAGATAGCCCGTCTTTGTGAAAAGCTGGGTACTGATGTGGATATGGTGCGGCGGGGTATTGGCAGTGATGACCGCATCGGCAAACGGTTCTTATTTCCAGGTATCGGTTATGGAGGAAGTTGTTTTCCCAAAGATGTGCAGGCATTGGTACAATCTTCAGCGGAGATGGATTATAATTTTGAGATACTGAATGCAGTGATCAAAGTAAATGATGAGCAAAAACTGCACCTCATTCCTTCCATAAAAAAATATTTCAACAATGACCTTAAAGGGAAACGGTTTGCGATGTGGGGACTGGCCTTTAAACCCAATACGGATGATATACGGGAAGCCCCGGCTTTATATATGATCGATGCGTTAGTAAATGAAGGAGCATCTGTTTGTGCATTTGATCCGGAAGCGATGAAGAATGTGCAGGCAACTATCGGTGATAAGATTGACTATGCAGAAAGCCAATATGCGGCCCTGGCAGGAGCTGATGCGCTGATCATCGCAACAGAATGGAATGAATTCCGTACCCCAGATTTTTCAATGATCACCACTGAGCTGAAAAACAAAGCTATCTTCGATGGCAGAAACCTGTTTGATCTCAATTCAATGAAAGACCTCGGTTTCCATTATGTAAGTGTGGGCAGGGCAACCGTTAATTAGCAGAACCATGGCACAAAAGAAAATATTGATCACCGGCGCAGCAGGTTTTTTAGGATCACACCTGTGCGACCGTTTTATTAAGGAAGGTTATCATGTTATTGGCATGGATAACCTCATCACCGGTGATCTGAAAAATATTGAGCATCTTTTCAAGCTCGAACAGTTTGAATTTTATCATCATGATGTGACCAAATTCATTCATATTCCCGGCCACCTGGATTACATCCTGCACTTTGCTTCTCCTGCCAGCCCGATCGATTACCTGAAAATACCGATACAGACATTGAAAGTTGGTGCGATGGGAACACATAATTGCTTGGGGCTGGCAAAAGCAAAAGGTGCCCGCATGCTGGTAGCCAGCACCAGTGAAGTATACGGGGATCCGCAGGTGCACCCGCAAACGGAAGAGTACTGGGGGAATGTCAACCCGGTAGGTCCGAGAGGTGTATATGACGAAGCCAAACGCTATATGGAATCCATTACAAGAGCGTATCATACTTTTCATGGTGTGGATACCCGGATCGTTCGCATATTTAATACATATGGCCCAAGGATGCGATTGAACGATGGAAGGGCTTTACCGGCTTTTATAGGGCAGGCGCTGCGTGGTGAAGACCTTACGGTTTTTGGTGATGGTTCTCAAACCAGAAGCTTCTGTTATGTGGATGACCTGATAGAAGGTATTTACCGCTTATTGCTAAGCGATTACACCATGCCGGTGAACATTGGCAATCCCAACGAAATATCCCTGAAGGATTTTGCAGAAGAGATACTGGTATTGACCGGAAACAAAGTAAAGATCATTTATAAACCATTGCCGGTGGATGATCCTAAACAACGGCAGCCTGATATTACAAAAGCAAAAACGATCTTGGGATGGGAACCAAAGGTGGAACGTAAAGAAGGATTGAAGATCACCTATGCCTATTTTAAATCATTGCCGGCAGAAGAATGGAACAAGCAACCTAAAGAATTTATAAGTCAGAAATAAAACACCTTTAAGAAAATGTACAAAGCGTTAGTGGATAAGAAAGCAAAATTGGCTGTGATCGGCTTAGGTTATGTAGGACTGCCGATAGCATTGGAGTTTGCCCGTAAGATATCGGTGATCGGGTTTGACATCAATCCGAAACGAATTGACCTGATGAAACAGGGTATTGACCCCAGTAATGAACTGGAGGCCGCTGATTTTGAAGGTTGTGATATCACGTTTACCGATTCATTAGATGTATTAAAAGAAGCGCAATTCTTTATTGTGGCAGTGCCAACACCTGTGGATGAGCACAATGTTCCTGATCTTACTCCTGTAAAGAAAGCATCTGAAACAGTGGGTAAAGTGGTAAAGAAAGGAGATTATGTTGTTTTTGAATCCACCGTTTACCCGGGATGTACAGAAGAAGATTGTTTGCCCATCATTGAACAATTATCGGGGCTGAAAAATATCATTGATTTTAAATCAGGCTATTCACCGGAACGAATCAATCCGGGAGATAAGAACCATACACTCGCTTCGATCATCAAAGTGGTTTCCGGTTGTGATGCGGAATCACTCGATGAAGTAGCCAAAACCTATGAGCTGGTAGTAACGGCAGGTGTACACCGGGCCTCATCCATTAAAGTGGCAGAAGCCGCCAAGATCATCGAGAACACACAGCGGGACCTGAACATTGCACTGATGAATGAGTTGTCCATCATTTTTAATATGATGAACATTAATACCTACGAAGTGCTGGAAGCAGCAGGTACTAAATGGAACTTCCTGAAATTTCAACCGGGTTTGGTGGGAGGACATTGCATTGGTGTGGACCCGTACTATCTTACTTACAAAGCCAGTGAACTGGGCTATGATGCAGAAGTGATATTGGCCGGCCGGAACATCAACGATAATATGGCCAAGTATGTGGCCAAAACAGTGGTGCAGCACATAATCAAAAACTCAGGTGATGTGAAGGCGGCGAAAGTGCTGATAAAAGGAGCTACTTTTAAAGAGAACGTAAGTGATATCCGGAATTCAAAAGTGGCAGATGTGGTGAAAGCGCTGAAATCATATTATGTGAACGTGGATGTGGAAGACCCGTATGCAGATTCTGAAGAATTGCAGCATGAGTACGGGTTTGGCCTTACTCAAAAAACAGGAACAGATTATGATGCGGTGATCATCACCGTACCGCATAAAGAATATACATCGCTTGATGATGGCTACTTTTCAGGAATTACCAAAGCTCATGGAATGGTGGCTGACCTGAAAGGTATTTATCGCAATAAGATAACTAACAGAACTTACTGGAGTTTATAATATGTCTTTTCAAACCACCATATTTCCGGGATTACTGCTTTTCGAACCGGCTGTTTTTGAAGACGACAGGGGCTGCTTCTTTGAATCATACAACGAAAATGTTTTTAAAAAACAGGGTATTGATATCCGCTGGGTGCAGGACAACCAATCTTCCTCAGCGTATGGGGTGATCCGCGGGCTTCATTTCCAGGCGCCTCCTTTTGCACAGTCCAAGCTGGTACGGGTATTACGGGGGAAAGTATTAGATGTGGTGGTGGACATCCGGAAAGGCTCTCCCACGTATGGAAAAAGTTTTTGTGAAGTGCTGTCTGCCAGGAACAAGAAGCAGCTGTATATTCCAAAAGGATTTGCCCATGGCTTTTCTGTGCTGAGCAAGAAAGCAGAAGTATTATATAAGTGCGATGGGTTTTACAATAAGGAAAGTGAAGGAGGCATTGTGTATAATGATGCGGAGCTGAGTATTGACTGGAACATACCTGAATCTGATATAGTGGTCTCAGAAAAAGATAAGCAATTGTCGTCACTGGCACAGTACAATAACAGTTTTGTATTTGAAGGCTGATGGTAATGAAACAAAAGATACTGGTTACCGGTTCTAACGGGCAGTTAGGAAAAGAACTGAAAAAGCTGGCACCCATCTTTCCCCAATTTGAATTTATCTTTTTAGCAAGAGAAGACCTGCCCATCCATCATTTTGAAATGGTGCGGCACTACTTTAATGTCTATCATCCGCAGTATCTTATCAATTGTGCAGCCTACACCGCAGTGGACAGGGCCGAGCAGGAAAAGGACAAAGCCTTCCAGGTAAATGGAGAAGCGGTAGGAGTG
>JBEBIF010000316.1:0-4283 GCA_040080515.1 Chitinophagaceae bacterium
GGAAGTACGAAGTAGGAAGTGGGAAGTGGGAAGTGGGAAGTGGGAAGTGGGAAGTGGGAAGTGGGAAGTGGGAAGTGGGAAGTAGGAAGTAGGAAGTACGAAGTAAGAAGTAGAAAGTACGAAGTGGGAAGTAGGAAGTGGGAAGTGGCTGATATAACTGGTTGTCGGGGTTAACTTGTTAGGGTGGGATTCATTGCCCCGGAGGGGTAAAATGTTAGTAGAAATGAATGGTCGCGATGTATTTAAGCCCCATCGGGGCGATATATTTTACATATCGCTCCGCCTGCTGGCGGACTCTGCAGACTCTATATATTTCTTTGTTTCTACTAATATTCCGCCTCTGCGACGCTAAGAGAATTAACTCCGCCAGTGGGTTGCTATAAATAAAAAAACGTCCTGAACCTTCAGGACGTTTTTTTTATGGTTCTTTCTGATTGGTATTAGTTGAACAGGTACCGAAGTCCAAACTGCATATAGTAGGTTGAAGTAATAGTTACGTTATCCCTGAATGTGTTGGTAATGATCTGGCCTCTGTCGAGTGCCAGGTTGAATTCAGGTTTAATTGCTCCACCCGGAATAAGGTTGGCCTGGTTTCTTGGAACAAGGATCGCACTATTGTTCACTGTTTTTACTTTACCCCAGGCCGGGTTGATCAGGTTGCCCACATTAAACACATCCCAGCTGAACTGGAGGGTGTTCTTGCTTTTGCCGATGTTTACAAACAGGTCTTGCATTACTCTCAGATCTACCTGGTTTCTCCATGGTATCTGTGCGCCGTTTCTTTCTGCGTACTGTCCTTTGTGTGCTCTCAGGTATTTATCCTGCTCTACATAAGCAAAGAACAGATCGCTTTGTTGTTGCGGGCTGTAGCTGATACCATTTACTACCTGAGTCTGGAAAGTGATCTCAGACGCATTTCTTGGAATATAGATCGGGTCAGCGCTGGTACCATCCCTGTTGAAGTCGGCACTATAGAGATAAGTGAAACGACCGGCAATAGCTCCTTCATAGAATACAGAGATATTGGTGGCCAGGTGTTTCAGGTATTCTTTGCGGAAAGATAAAGAAGCGATCACCCTGTCAGGCACTACATCGAGTGCATGAGATAATCCGGGGAAATTAGCGCCATTAACGGAGTTAATTAAGCTCCAGGTATTGAAAGGCTGGTCGCCTTGTCCATCATACAAACGGTTAGCAAAAGATTTGGTATAAGAGATCATGGCAGAGAATCCTTTTCTGAACGGCTTTTCAAACCGGGTAGTAAAGGATGCATAGTGACCTTTTTTCTCATTACCTGTCAGGATCATGGAAAAGGCGCTGGTACCTGCAGCACTTGGCACCTGGATACCAGGGCCGGTAGTGATCAGTTTGTTGATATACTTAGCTGCATTAGCATTTGGATAGATCATCCTGTTGTCCGGATAGCCATTCACATTTAATGGGGATGGTGCGTTCAGGTTGATATTTTTAGAGTAGATCACATTGTAATCCCTGTTGTAAATAGCTTCCAGGGTAGCAACGATCCCCAATGGTAATTTGATATCTACTGCCAAACTGGTTTTCCATGTTTGGGGCATTTTGAAATCTTCAGCAAATGCTGTTACAGTAGAAGGCATCGTAGTTCCGCCAGCAGGAGGAGTGGCAGGTCTGTAAAAACCAACATTCGGGTTGAACGGGCCAGGGGTGTTGGCAGTTCCGTTAAATGATTGGGTGATCTGCAGCATACCGGAGTTGCCTGCCTGTCCTACGATCCAAACATAAGGTACACGTCCGGTGAAGATACCTGTACCACCACGGATCTGTAAAGAACGGTCTCCGTAGAGGTCCCAGTTGAAACCAATACGTGGAGAAACGAGTATTTTTTGTGCAGGCAGTTTACCGGTGTTTACTTTAATGCCATTGGCAAACGTAAGTCCGGATACCAGCGGGTTTTCTTTTACTTCTTCCACACCTGGGTATCTTGCCTGGTCGGCACGGAGGCCCCAGGTCAGTTTAAATTTTTTGGATAAAGTAACCTCGTCCTGGATGAAAGCGGCATAGTTAGCAAACTTAAATCCGGGGAAGGCCTGGGAATAATCTTTCTTTAAAGAATATGTATAGGCAAAGTCATTAGGCTTTACTCCGTTTACAAAATCAGCCCAGGAATTAAAGCGATAGTAGCTGGCACCGAGTGGTTGAAAACCGTTGATGGTCTCGGTAAAGTCTGCCTGCAGCCCGATCAGGAAATTATGTTTGCCTGCAGAAATGGTCAGGTTATCCACGAAGGAATAGATCTTTACATCTCTCAGGTTGCCATATGTAAATGGTTCGTATCCGAAAGAAGTAAATGCGGTACCGTCTTTGAAGATATCTACAAACGGGAAATCAGAACTGTTGGAAGTACGGGGTTCGTTCTGATTGTTATAAGTAGCTCTTAGTGTATTGGATATCCTGGAATTAAACGAAGAGTTCAATTCAGCGGCAATTGAATAAAAGTTATAATCCTGGAAATAGTTAGAGTTTCTGAAGTGCAGTGAGTTCAATGCGGTGGCTTCACTGCGGCCCGTACCAAATGCCGGGTTAGAAATACCGGTACTACCGAATGAAGTACTTAAGAAAGCGGGATCGCTGCTTTCCACCTGGTTGTACCGCAGACTTAATTTATTCCTGGGTGATATGTTCCAGTCGAGACGGGCAAGGATCTTTATCTTATCACCTTCCAGGTCATATCCATCATACGGGCCGGTCACATATCCATATTTGCTGAGCAAAAAGGCGCTGATATCGTTCAGCTCTGTTTGTGTGGGCCGTGCAATATTGGGTCCGCTGCCGAATGCATTGGCTGCAGAAGCAGCAATTTTAGATTGTCCGGGGCTGGTTACTTTTTCACTTTCGTAGTTGATGAAATAAAACAGTTTGTTCTTAATGATGGGACCGCCTACACGGAAACCATACTGGCGGAAATCTAATTTCTGACGTACGAAAGAAACATCTTCCACTTTGCGGCCCTGCAGGCGCTCATTTCTCCAGTAGGTATAAACAGAACCGGAAATGGTATTTGTTCCGGAACGGGTAACGGCATTCAATGCGCTTCCGATAAAACCAGACTGGCGCACATCATATGGAGTTACGCTAACAGAAATCTCTTCTATGGCATCCAGTGAAATAGGAGAACCGAGTGCCGGTAAATTTGAACCGATACCAAAGGTGTTATTAAAGTCAGAACCATCTACGGTAATATTATTCTGGCGGGAGTTACCACCACCTACTGCAGAACCATTGGCCTGCGGTGTCAACCTGGAAAGGTCATTGATGCTCCTGGTAATACTGGGAAGCGCAGTGATCTCTCTTCTGCCAACGTTGGTAACAGCACCGGTGCGGTTGGCATTTAATATAGTGCTTCTTCTGCCGGTTGTTACCAGTACATTTTCCAGGGTAGCCTCGTTCTTGGTAAGAAAGGGCGAAAGCTGAAGCGACTCTGCAAGTTGTAAATAAACATCCTCTACTTTTTCTACCTTATAACCAACAAAGGTTATCTCGATAAGGTAGGGGCCGCCTACCCGCATATTCTGAATGCTGAAAACACCTCCGGGACGTGTAACAGTGGTGTATTTGGTGCCAGATGGCAAGTGCGTGGCTACAATCGTAGCGCCGGTAAGCGCCTCATCAGTGGCGCTTTTTACAGTACCATTGATGGCAGAAGTGGTTATTTGGGCAAATAAAGACGAACCGGCCAAAAAGGCTAATAAAATCAAGAAGAGTTTTCTCTTAAGCATAAAGATTGGTTTTCGGTTGCAAAGAAAGGGAATATTTCTAAATTAAATATAGGCAAATATTAACATTCCAAGCCTGAAAAATAAGGCATTATATGGACAATCGCCGACCGTATTTTGCTGCCCGGCAACTGTACGAACTTACCAGCCGTTACTTTGTTTTACTTTTACAAAAAAATACCCTCATGTTCGACTCCATTGAAAGTGCTATCCAGGATATTAAACGTGGAAAATTGGTTGTGGTTGCCGATGACGAAGACCGGGAAAATGAAGGCGATTTTGTGACCGCTGCCCGTAATATAACGCCAGAAGTGATCAATTTTATGAGCAAACACGGGCGGGGCCTCATTTGTGCCGCTTTGCCCGAGGACCGGTGCGATGAACTGGGACTGGAATTGATGGTAAATAATAATACAGCCCTTCATGAAACCGCCTTTACCGTGTCGGTTGACCTGCTCGGACATGGCTGTACCACAGGCATTTCTGCACAGGACCGGTCGCAAACCATCCAGGCGCTGATCAGCCCGGCTG
>JBEBIF010000317.1:0-4277 GCA_040080515.1 Chitinophagaceae bacterium
TGGTGAGTTAGGGTTTTACCTGATTAGTGATGGCGGGCGCACGCCTTACCGTTTGCATTTCCGCAGGCCTTGTTTTATTTATTACCAGGCTTTTGAAGAATTGACAAAAGGAGGAATGCTGAGTGATGCAATTATGACGATGAGCAGTTTGAATTTAATTGCAGGTGAAATGGATAGTTAGAGAATTGGGAAATTTTGCAATTGAGATATCCTGATAATTTGGAGAGTTATTAATATGCAGGGCAATTTCCCAATTTCGAAATTCCAAAATTTCAAAATTAAAAAATGAGCGTACAGTTTTCAGATACGTCGTTACAGGAAGTTCAACGGATAATTAATTTTTATCCCGAAGGAAAGCAAAAAAGTGCTGTTATCCCGGTGCTGCATTTGGCACAGCAGGAATTTGGCGGCTGGCTGAGTTCGGAGACGATGGACTATGTGGCTTCCTTGCTGCAGCTGCAACCTATTGAAGTGTATGAAGTGGCTACTTTTTACAGCATGTATAATTTGAAACCAGTTGGTAAATACATGTTTGAAGTTTGCCAGACAGGGCCTTGCATGCTGAATGGAAGTGATGACATCATTAAATACATATATGATGAGTTGGGCATTAAACCCGGCGAAACAAGTGCTGATGGCTTGTTTACGTTGAAAACGGTGGAGTGCCTGGGTGCCTGTGGTTACGCCCCGATGATGCAGATGGGAAAAAATTACCGGGAGCATCTGACGAAAGAAAAAGTGGATGCGATTATTAATGAATGCAGGCAAAATGCTGCAGCAAAGAACTAAGGCTTGAAAAAAGTGTTGGTTATAGTTCTTTTATTAAATGTTGTTTTTGCCTATGCGCAGAGCGATGAAGTAAAACTGACAACAACAATAAAAGAGTTTCACCAGACTCTGGTAAATGGCAATACGGTTTCTATCAACCAGCAAACTGATAAGGCGCTGACTTACGGACATAGTAATGGCTGGGTAGAAACAAAGGCTGATTTGATAAAGAACCTGGAAACAGGATTTATGAACTACAACAGCTTTAGAGAGGATAGCCTGCAGGTGATGATAAACGGGACGATAGCACATGCACGGTTTATTGCGGATATAAATGTGACGAGGGACGGAAGCACCAATACATATCACCTGAAAGTGCTGGAAGTGTGGGTGATGAAAGGGAAACGATGGTTGTTGTTTGCAAGGCAGGCGGTGAGAGGATAACTAAGAATTAATAGGTAAATAATTAATAATTAAATCTTCATTTGAAGATCAAGTAGCATGGGTAGAAAGTTATTACTGGACAAAGCACACATTCCAAACATCAGGCTCTATGATGTGTACCGTCGTGAAGGCGGCTACCGCAGCGTGGAGAAGGCATTGAAGACCATGACTCCTGATGCAGTAACAGATGAAGTAAAGAAAAGCGGCCTTCGTGGTCGTGGTGGTGCCGGTTTCCCAACGGGTATGAAATGGAGTTTTCTGGCCAAACCCGAAGGAGTGTCCCGCTATTTGGTGGTAAATGCAGATGAATCAGAGCCTGGAACATTTAAGGACCGGTATTTAATGGAGTTCATTCCACATTTACTCATTGAAGGAATGATCACTTCTTCTTATGCGCTGGGCTCCAGCCGTTCTTATATCTATATCCGGGGCGAGTATGCCTGGATCGTTGACATATTGGAGCAAGCCATTGCGGAAGCAAAACATAATGGCTGGTTGGGTAAAAATATCCTAGGCAGCGGCTTCGATTGTGAGATCTATGTACAACGTGGCGCCGGAGCTTATATCTGTGGAGAAGAAACAGCCTTGCTGGAAAGCCTGGAAGGCAAAAGAGGTAACCCAAGGATCAAACCACCATTTCCTGCCGTAAAAGGTTTGTGGGATTGCCCAACCGTCGTGAATAATGTGGAGACGATCGCTGCAGTGGTCCCTATCATTAATGAGGGCGGGGAAGAGTACGCAAAGATTGGTGTAGGCAAATCAACCGGTACCAAATTGATCTCTGCCTGCGGTAATATTAAGAAGCAGGGTGTGTATGAAATAGATATGACGATCTCTGTAGAGGAATTTATCTTCAGCGATGAATACTGCGGTGGCATTGCCAACGGAAGAAAATTGAAAGCTTGTATTCCCGGTGGTTCATCCGTTCCTATTTTACCTGCTAATCTTTTATTGACAACGGCAAAAGGCGAAAAAAGAATGATGAACTATGAAAGCCTGGCTGATGGTGGTTTTGCTACCGGTTCTATGATGGGCTCTGGTGGTTTCATCGTATTGGATGATACGCAGTGTGTAGTTCGTCATACCTATACGTTGGCAAGATTTTACCGCCATGAAAGCTGCGGACAATGTTCACCCTGCCGGGAAGGAACCGGCTGGATGGAAAAAATATTGCTGAAAATTGAGAACGGGCAAGGAAAGAAAAGTGATATTGACCTGCTTTGGGATATACAACGAAAAATTGAAGGGAATACGATCTGTCCGCTGGGTGATGCAGCAGCATGGCCCGTGGCGGCAGCCATACGGCATTTCCGGGATGAGTTTGAGTGGCATATAAATAATCCGGAGGATTGTTTACGACGAAACTATGGCCTGGCAGAATATGCCGAACCTTATAAAGCACCGGTGCTGACCGGATAATAAAAATGAAACCTACCCTATTACTACCAGCTCTTTGTTTATTTGTAAGTCAGGCTTTTTCTCAGGGGAAAGCCCGTTATTCATCAGTAAGAAAAGGACAGTTTTTTCTATTGTGGGGATGGAACCGTGCTGCTTATACAAAAAGCACCATTAGTTTCAAAGGCGATGATTATGATTTCAAACTGAATAAGGTAAAGGCGCATGACCGGCCGTCACCAATAAGTTTTCATAATTACCTGCAGTTGAACCGGCTGACCTTTCCGCAGACTAATTTCAGGATCGGGTACTTTATCCGAAACAACCTGGCGGTGTCTGTTGGGTTTGACCATATGAAGTATGTGGTGGACCAGGATCAAACGGTAAAAATGGATGGTGTGATCCGGCAAACTGGGCCATTTAAAGGCACCTATCATGGAGACAAAGCCATTACGAAGGATTTTCTGACTTACGAGCATACCGACGGACTGAACTATATTAATGCAGAGATGGAGAAATATGTGAATTTATACCGCTCTGCCAGCCAGCAATGCATCATTAATGCCATACTGGGAGGCGGAGCAGGAATATTGTTGCCGAGAACAGATGTAAAATTGCTTGGCTATGAAAGAAATGACCGGTATCACCTTTCCGGTGTGGGAGTAACAGTAAAAGCGGGAATGCAGGTAGTATTTTTTAAACACCTGGCAATAAGGGTAGAAAATAAATTCGGTTATATTAATATGCCTGATGTTCTTTTGCATAAAAGAGGAATACCCGGAAGAGCAAAACAGGCTTTCTTTTTCTCGGAACTGGATGGGATGATCGGGGGAACCTTTTCACTGCATCACAAAAAAAGAAGTGTAAACAGAATCAAATAATGGCTGACGAAGTAAAAAAAGAAGCACCTGCGAATTTTAAGGTCACTATCGATAATATAACTATCGAGGTGGCACCGGGTACTACGATATTAAATGCGGCCCGCAAAATTGGCGGGGATGTAACACCTCCGGCAATGTGCTACTACAGCAAGCTGCAGGGTAGTGGTGGTAAATGCCGCACCTGTTTGGTGGAAGTGGCTGCCGGTTCTGCTGCTGACCCACGACCCATGCCGAAGCTGGTGGCCAGTTGCCGCACCAATGTAATGGATGGCATGGTGGTAAAAAACATCACCAGTGAAAGAGTACAGGATGCAAGGGCCGGCGTAGTAGAATTTTTATTGTTAAATCATCCGCTGGATTGCCCCATCTGCGACCAGGCAGGCGAATGTCATTTGCAGGACCTGGGCTATGAGCATGGTAAAGAAGGTACCCGTTATGAATTCAAAAGAAGAACATTTGAAAAGGAGGATATCGGACCTTATATACAACTGCACATGACACGATGTATCCTCTGTTATCGCTGTACCTATGTAGCTGACCAGCTTACGGACAGCAGGGTACATGGCATACTGGACCGGGGCGATCATGCTGAAATTTCCACTTACATTTCTAAAGCAATTGATAATGACTTCAGCGGAAACATGATCGATGTTTGTCCTGTTGGTGCATTGACAGATAAAACATTCCGCTTCAAGAACAGGGTATGGTTCACCAAGCCCGTAGATGCACACCGTGATTGCTCAGCATGCTGTGGTAAAGTGACCTTGTGGCAACGTGGCGATGATGTAT
>JBEBIF010000318.1:0-4261 GCA_040080515.1 Chitinophagaceae bacterium
TGTAGCATTGATGCCCCATACTATCGGCATGGTGCGGCAGCCATGCTTTTCATCACCGGGCATGTCTTCCATATCCTTTATCGCTTCCCGGATAAGAGAGATGATAAAAGCAAAACCAGCGTACAAAATGGCCAGCCGGAAAAATTTATAGTGGCTTACCGTACCATTACCAAATGCATCACCGAGGTGGAACTTGGAAAAGAAAATAATGAGAATCGTCCAGGCGGTGAGCAGTGAGATGATGATATTGCCTGTCAGCAATTTTCTTTTGAATGTGGTGGAATAGAACCAGAGCAGGGCCACACAAAAAATATTCGCCAGTATCAAATACCATTGTTTTAAAAAAGGGAGCGCAATAACTGTGATCAGGATACCGGTGGTGCTGAGCATAAAATGCCAGGCAATGGCCCAGCGGCGGTGAATGACCTTATCCACCACCATTCGCTGTGGTTTGTTCACCTCATCAATATTGATATCAAAATAATCGTTGATAATATAGCCGGCAGCTGCAATGAACAAAGAGGCCAGCACCAGCAGGATGAACCGGGTAAGATCGCCATCCGGAATACTGCCTTTGTATAAAGTATGATAAATGCAAAACTGGAACAGGGCCTGGCTCAGCGCCAAAAAAAAGAGATTGGGCAGTCGGATCATCTTCAGAAAGGCTGCAGTCAATCTCATGAATAAAATTTGGTTGAAAGATACGAAATAGCAAGTACGAAGTACGAGGTAAGAAGTACGAATGGCGTGCTAACTTTCGGAAACTTTATTCTTTCGGGAACTCCGTACTTCGTACTTCCGAATTCGTACTTTGTACTTATAACTTCGTACTTATAACTTCGTACTTATAACTTCGTACTTATTACCTTGAAGCGATATCCGTCCGGTACTCCCACTTGCCATTCAGCTTCAGCACTTTTTCGATCACATCCCGCACACAGGCGAAGCCACCATTTAAGGGAGAAATATACTGCACAGCTTCCTTTACTTCATTCACTGCATCGCCAGGGCAACATGGCAATCCCACCACACGCATGGCCGGAATATCAGGCAGGTCATCGCCCATATACAGCACTTCTTCTTTTTTTAATTTATTGCTTTTGATATATTCCTGCAGGCTGGCCTTCTTATCCATCACCGACATCTGGATATCTGTTACGCCCAGCTTTTCCAGCCGTTCTGTTACTTCGGGTGAGTTGCCCCCTGAAATGATCTGTACCCGGTAGCCATTCTTCAATGCCATTTGCAGGGCAAACCCGTCCTTGATATTCATACGCCGGGCCTGCAGGCCATTTCCCAATACCAGCACAGTGCCATCTGTAAGCACCCCATCCACATCGAAGACGAAGGTGGTGATCTTTTTGAAGAGTTGTAAAATGTTCATTGATAATTTTGAAATTTTGGAATTGGGAAATTGGGAAATCTTCCTAAAGCGTAAAGTGATTCCGGATTTAAGCAAATTTCCCAATTTCCCAATTGCACTTTTCCCAATTACACTTTTCCCAATTGTCTTATTTCTGATTATCCCTCCACTCATACACCCAGGCGCTTTGTATCATTTCCAGGTGGCCTTCGCTGCTTTGCTCACGGGTGCCTTCAAAGCGGGGGATCTCGAGTATCCATTCCAGCAGATCCGTAAAGCGGATGCGGTAGATCTTTCCTTCATTGAATGCATCGCCAAAACGTTCATACAGTTTCTGGGCGATGTCTTCATGATCAGGCCAGTTTATTGGTGGTTCGAAATGACTCATAGTATGATTTTGAAATTTTGGAATTGGGAAAGATACTTATTTTGAAATTTTGGAATTGGGAAAGATACTTATTTTGAAATTTTGGAATTGGGAAATTGGGAAATCTCTTTATAGTCCGCGGTTTTCTTATTGTTGGGCAAACTAATAAATACTTAGACCAATTGAGAAATATACCTGTCGTTGAAGACTCACTTTCCTTTGAACAAATTTCCCAATTTCCAAATTGTACTTTTCCCAATTATTTTACTCTCCCAAAAACTGCGTTTGGTCCGGCAACGTCACTTCCACTTCTCCGCCGCCATCATTCAGCAGGCACTGGCAGCCAAGACGGGAACTTAATCTCGGACTTACCGCCCGGTCTATAAAATCTTCTTCCTTATCGCTCAGCTCTTCTAAAAAGTCAGCCCCTTTATCCACATAAATATGACAGGTGCTGCACGCACAAACACCGCCGCAATTGTGGTGCAGTTCAATATCATTCTTCAACGCCACTTCCAGCAGCGACTGGCCGGATTCCACATTTGCAAGGGTAATAGGTGCTAATCCTTTCTGCTCAAAATTGAATTTAACGGTGTACATCTGCTCCATTTCTTTAGGGAAGCAAAAATAATGGTAAAAGGAGGAATGCGTTTACTTGATTGGGAAATCTGGACGAACAGAAGAACAGATGAACAGAAGAACAAGGAACAGAGGAAGGAAACAGCCCTTCAAGGTTAGATATTCATATTTTCCGGTTTTACCCGCTCTGTATTGGCTGTTTACTTCTTCCTTCTTAAATCCGGAAGAACAGACGAACAGAAGAACAAGGAACAGAGGAAGGAAACAGCCCTTCAAGATTAGATATCCATGTTTCCCCGTTTTACCCGCTCTGTATTGGCTGTTTACTTCTTCCTTCTTAAATCCTTGTTCGTCTGTTCATCTGTTCGTCCGTTCGTCCGTTCATCTGTTCAGCTATTTTGTATGCTTTCCGTCAGCAATACATACAGGCTTTTCAACTGCGGGTGATCTTTCAGCAAGGCAATATGTTTTTCAATGGTTTCTTTATCATGCCGGATGGCGGGACCGGTTTGTGCCGCTTTGGGTGATACGGTCCGTAATCTTAAAGCGGTTTCTTCAATAAGTGGTGATAACTGCTTGAAATCAAGCCCTTCCTTGCGGCAATAAGCTTCTGCCAGCATATACAAATGATTGGTGAAGTTGCTTACCAGCACCGCTGCCAGGTGCAACTTTACCCTGTCTTCATCACTGGCCTCTGCCACCTTTTCTGCGGAGATGGTACGGGCCAGCGCCTCCAGTTTCTTTTTGGTGAAGTCATCAATACCATCTACAAAAATGGGGACCTCGGGAGTGATGTCCATTTCCTTGCGCAGGCTTTGTAAGGGATAAAACACCCCATAATGCTCCGTTACTTTTTTCAGCACTTCTTTGGGAACAGAGGCGGCAGTATGCGCCACCACTTTTCCCGGCAGGGATAAATTATCCGCCACCTCATCAATGGCATCATCATTTACAGATATAAGATACACTTCTGCGGTCTTGTTGATAAGGCTTTTATAATTGGTGGATTCTGAGTCCAGTTCATATGCCAGTTGGGAGGCATCAGAAGCATTTCTGCTGTACACCTGCAGTATCGTATGACCGGCTGCTTTAAATTTTCTTCCCAGCACCGCTGCTACATTGCCCGAACCGATTAGTACGATGTTCATAAAAGCCCCCTTTTTAGATTTCTGTTTATGTAAGTCTCCGATGCCCCGAAGGGGAGATTGGAATTTTCTTCTAAGAACGCAGTACCACTTATTTTTGCGCAGATGAAGTTATCTCAACGTTTGGCGCTGCGTTATATTAAAACAAAGTTCACTCTTCTGACTGCCATCTCCAAAAAGAAAGCAGCTGCTGAAGCATTTAAGTTGTTTTGCACTCCGCAATCCCGCAATAAGAAGAAACTGCCGAAGATATTTGAAGAAGCAGAGAAACTGCAGTTTGAACTGGATGGCATCACTGTAAAAGGCTGGCGGTTCAATAAGCCGGCACCCCGAAAAGCACTGATCATTCACGGGTTTGAATCCACTGTTGTCAACTTCGACCGCTACTTACGGCCTTTAATAAAAAAAGGATACGAAGTGCTGGCCTTTGATGCACCGGCACATGGCCGCAGTGGCGGCAAACAGATCAATGCGCCGCTCTACCGGAAAATGATACATACCATCTGGAAGAAATACGGCCCTATTCAATCCTTTATGGCCCACTCTTTTGGCGGACTGGCCGTAAGCCTGGCACTGGAAGAGATCAGCCATACCCCCGATTACAAGCTGGTATTGATCGCCCCGGCCACAGAAACCTCCACCGCTATTGATACCTTCTTTACGTTCCTGAAATTAGACCCCGCCCTGCGCCCGGAATTTGAACGACTTATTATACAGAAAGGCGGGGTAAGCTCCGACTGGTATTCCATTAACCGGGCCATGAGACATATAAAGGCCAAAGTGCTCTGGTTTCATGATGAAGAAGAT
>JBEBIF010000319.1:0-4252 GCA_040080515.1 Chitinophagaceae bacterium
CTTCTTGGGAGCCGGTTTTTTCTTATTAGCCATAAGTTTACCCTTTTTTTGAAACAATCACATTTAGCGAAACATCGTTAATCTCTATCCCGGTAACTCCGGGGGCAGAGCTGGCCTGTAAAGCAGGCTCAAATTCCAGCGTATCCGCAAGAATTTCGGCGCAAATATAGTCTTTATACTGTGCCAACGACTCTTTTAATCCGTCGATGGCTGATACTTTCACATCTATGCGGTCGGTCAGCTCAAACCCGCTGTCTTTGCGGATCTTCTGTACCCGGTTCACAAATTCCCGGGCATTGCCTTCAGACTCAAGTTCCGGGGTCACTGTCACATCAAGCGCCACCGTCAGGCTGCCTTTATTGGCCACTGTCCACCCCGGAATATCTTCACTGCTGATATCAACTTCTGCAAGCTGTAATATTACAGGTTCGCCATCAACTGACAAATTATATTGTCCTCCTTTTTCCAACAGGATGATGTCCTCCTGCGTAAACTGTGCCAAAGCTGCCGAAACTGCTTTCATCTTCGGGCCCAGCTTTTTACCTAATGCTATAAAATTCGGTTTGATCTTTTTACTGATGAATGTATTGTCCGGGTCCAGGTATTCTATCTGTTTTACATTCACCTCCGCTTTAATCAGGTCTTCTATCTTTTGCAATTGCTCCTTCATAGAGGCCGTAAGCACCGGTACCAATACCTTCTGCAGGGGTTGGCGAACTTTGATGTTCACTTTTTTGCGAAGCGATAATACTAAAGAAGAAACATCCTGCGCCAGTTGCATTCTTTCTTCCAGCGGCTCATCAATGGCCCCCCTGCCCCCCGAAAGGGGGTTCCGGGTCTCATCAATATCAGGATAGCTGATATGATGTACAGACTCTACTTTCGTACCGTTTTTATTAGTGAATCTTCCTGTTACTGCATTCAGGTTTTGGAAAATAACATCGCTGAAGAAGGGAGATATCGGTGCGATCAGTCTTGTGATCGTTTCCAGGCATTCATATAATGTTTGATAGGCACAGATCTTATCCTGCTCGTACTCACCTTTCCAGAAGCGGCGGCGGCAGAGGCGAACGTACCAGTTGCTCAGGTGTTCATCTACAAAATCCTCTATCACCCGGCCCGCTTGTGTGGGTTCGTAATCATCCATGTACTCGTTGGCTTTTTTCACCACGGTGTTGAGTGAAGAAAGTATCCAGCGATCGATCTCTGGTCTTTCCTGCAGTGGAATATATTCCTCTTTAAAGGCAAATCCGTCCACATTCGAGTACAGGGCAAAGAACTGGTAGGTATTATATAAGGTGCCGAAGAACTTTCGTTGTACTTCCTTTATCCCATCGAGGTCAAACTTCATGTTATCCCAGGGCGAAGCGTTGGTAACGAGATACCATCTTGTTGCATCAGCGCCAAAGGTTTCAATCGTTTTGAACGGGTCCACCACATTGCCGAGGCGCTTGCTCATCTTGTTGCCGTTCTTGTCCAGCACCAGTCCGTTTGATACGCAGGTTTTGTAGGCTACACTGTCGAATAGCATTACGGCTATTGCATGTAAAGTATAAAACCAGCCTCTTGTCTGATCAACGCCTTCCGCTATATAATCGGCCGGAAAGGCCCCATCCCAGCCTTCCCCGAAGGGGAAGGGGTTACCCTCTTTTAATTTTTGTTGGTCTAAGCCCCATTGAGCGTAAGGCATAGCGCCGGAGTCGAACCACACATCAATGAGATCTGGCACCCGTTTCATGGGTTTACCTGATTTACTTACCAATATTATATCGTCAACGTAAGGTTTGTGTAGATCTAAAGCCTCCCTAAATCCCTCCGAAGGAGGGACTTTTGAGACTCCGCTATCAAAAGATTTCTTTAATTCTTCCTGCAATTCTTTGATAGAGCCAATACAAACTTCCTCTTCTCCATCTTCTGTTTTCCAGATAGGTAATGGTGTTCCCCAAAAGCGGCTGCGGCTCAGGTTCCAGTCCACCACATTCTCCAGCCAGTTGCCAAAGCGTCCTTCACCGGTGGATTTGGGTTTCCAGTTGATGGTCTTGTTCAATTCCACCATTCTTTCTTTTACGGCAGTGGTCTTAATGAACCAGGCATCTAATGGATAATAAAGAATGGGTTTATCGGTACGCCAGCAATGCGGGTAGTTGTGTTCGTATTTTTCTTTTTTGAAAAGCTTTCCTTCCTCCTGTAGTTTCAGCACCAGCCTGTCGTCCACACTCAGGTACTTTTTGAGATCTTTTACCTTGCCATGTGCTTCCAGTATAGTTTTCTGTTTTTGGTACTCGGCCGATTTCTCTTCTTCATTCAGGTAATCTTCTTTTACGTATTCATCTCCGTATAAGAAAACGCCGTCCCGGATGCCTTCGAGGAATTTACCTCTTCTGTCCACCATCGTCAGTATGCCGATATTGTATTTCTTACCTACTTTATAGTCATCTGCACCAAAGGCGGGAGCTGTGTGAACGATACCGGTACCATCTTCGGTAGTTACGAAGCTATCCACCAATACTCTGAATGGTTTTGCACCGGGAGTTATTTCTTCGATTGCTTTTAAAGAATTGGCTTCAAAAGGAAGGAGTTGTTCGTATTCGGCGCCTTCCAGTTCACTTCCTTTGAATGCAGAAAGGATAGTGTAGGGAAGATTCTTGCCATCATTTTTATACTCAGCAAAGTCAGCATTCTCCAGTTCAGGTTTGAAATATTTACCGAGCAATGCTTTTGCTAATACCACATACACTACATTATGCAGATATGGGTTAACCGTTTTTACCAATACATAATCAATGTTCGGCCCTACTGTCAGTCCAAGATTGCTTGGCAATGTCCACGGGGTGGTGGTCCAGGCAAGGAAGAAGACGGCCCCCCCACCCCCCGCAAGGGGGATTTCGGACTCCGTCACCAAAGAGAATATCTTATTCAGCGCAGGGTTTTTGTAAGCCCCTCCTTCGGAGGGGTTTGGGGAGGCCTTAAACATCGCCACCGCACTCGTATCCTTCACATCCTTATACGTTCCGGGCTGATTCAGTTCATGCGAACTCAATCCCGTTCCTGCTGCCGGTGAATAAGGCTGTATGCTTACACTTTCGTACAGCAATCCTTTTTTATACAACTCACTCAGTATCCACCAGAGGGTTTCTATGTATTCATTTTTGAAGGTGATGTAGGGATCATTCAGGTCCACCCAATAGCCCATCTTGCGGGTGATGTCGTCCCACAGATCTTTGTAACGTAATACGGCTTCCCGGCATTTTTTGTTGTAGTCTTCTACCGAGATCTTTTTGCCGATATCTTCTTTGGTAATGCCGAGTTCTTTTTCCACGCCCAGTTCGATAGGCAGACCATGAGTATCCCAGCCGCCTTTGCGTTTTACCTGGAAGCCTTTCATCGTCTTGTAGCGGCATACCATATCCTTGAGTGTCCGGGAAATAACGTGGTGGATACCGGGCAGGCCATTGGCGCTGGGCGGGCCTTCATAAAAAACAAAAGGAGTAGCGCCTTCCCGGAGGGACACACTTTTTTCAAAAGCCTGTTTTTCAGTCCATTGGGCCAGTATTTCCGCTTCAAAAGCGGGCAGGTTCAAACCGGTAAATTCTCTGTATTTAGCACTCATACTTCTTCGCTTAGTTGATAGCTACGCAGTACAGTGTAGCCATTCTAAAATGGTGGCGAAGTTAAGATAAAGGAGGGAAGACGGGAAGTCGGAAAAGACGGAAAGTCAGAAAAGACGGGAAGTCCGGAAGACTATATCTAATACCAGAGGATGTCTTTCGGACTTTCCGTCTTCCCGTCTTCCTGACTTCCTGACTTTCTGACTAATCACGATTTTGCAATAAAACGACCGATCTCCGCTTTTATCTTTTCATCAATGTCTGCTTCGCTTACTTTTTTGGCAAGGTAGTCTTTGCTAAGGTTGATGAGATATTCATGCAGAAATTTATCGTCGATCTTATTCTTCAGGGTAACACTGTCGTGGGTGCTGATATACTCTGCCCAGATGGTCCGCACCCGGCCCCAGTAGCCGGCATTTTTTTCCCAATACTCTTTTGCGGCAGCACATTCCTTTTCGGGAATCCGTTTGTAGCTGTTGTATCCTTTTTCTTCCACCAGTAGTTTGTCGGTTCCATTACTGTGGATTATTTTCTGGTTGTCCTGCTCGTGCAGGTAGCCGCTGTCGGTGATGTTAAGCCGGTTGGTCCTTTTTAAAATATTATAATCATTGCGAACAGAATATTCTCTTCTTGGCAGCGGTGCA
>JBEBIF010000320.1:0-4246 GCA_040080515.1 Chitinophagaceae bacterium
CACCAACGTACTTTTATATTTTTGGTATAAAGCTTCCAGGTCTTTGTACTGATGTGTATTGCCACAAAAAGAAGCTGTGTTTACGATCAGTATCTTTTTGCCTTTGTATTGTGGGAAGTCAATATCGGTGCCATCGAGACCGGGTACTTTAAAATCGTAGATCGAGTTGCCGCTTAAAGTAATGGCCACGATCAAGGAGAGGAAAAACGTTTTCATGATAAAAGTGTTTTTGTTTCGTTGAATAACAAAGTTAGGACAGTCTGGTTCTGAAATCGGTCATATTTGTGGCATAGTTGCCCTACTGTTTTTCAAAGCATCCCAGGTCGGGCAATCCTACGGGTCTGGGCTTGCCATCCAAATCGGTTGTTACTCCGGCATTTACACCTTTATTGATAGCCGGAGAAGCGGCCTGTAACCGGAAATCATAATAATTTTTGGCTGTATTGATACTGTCAAACAATGGCACCTGGTTATTAATGATTTGGTTGCTGGTGATATTTGCCGGGGCTGTTTGTACTTTCCAAAGATTGTAATCAAAGTTTACATTAAACGTAGTGCTTCCGTTTTTAATTACCACTACTTCGTCATTTACTAATCCGTTCTCTCCCCAAAAGATACAATTGCGGAACAAGGCCGCCAGGTTAGCCGAACTGCCGTTGGCAAAGTTGGATAATGTAAGCACCGGATCTTTATGATCTATAAAGCGGTTGGAATAGGTAACCACAGTGCAATGGGTGAACTGGTAATCACCGCCTTTGGCCAGCAGCAGATTTTTACCACAGTTACTTATCAAACAATTCCGGGCCCGGATACTGGAATTAAGAGAAATGATACCGGCATCATAGGCATTATCGATCACACATTCATTCAGTGTCAGCTTTGGATTGGCATTTGGTGAAGGATCTTGTATGCCAATGGCCTGAAACGCATTTTTAATAACGGTATAGTTCAGTACATTGTCTTTTGAAGTGGCCTGGAAAAAAATACCGGGCCAGCTGGCAGGATAATCTTTGTATGGGTCATCCATCCTGTCGCCACGGAAGTACACCTGGTCAATGGTGTCTTTCAATCCATTCACCAGCAACGTTCCATTCACCACGATCGGCGCATCTGCATGCACATAAATACGGCAGCCTTTATTAATGGTCAATATAGTGTTGCTGTTTACCTGCAGTGAACCGAGAATAACATACGGCAGATCATTATTCCATGTTTCATCCACCGCCACCACTTTGCTCCGGAAGAAGTGGGCATTTTGTCCCCAGGCTTCCAGTTGTACCAGCCTTGTTTTTCCATTATAACTGATCTCTATACTATCACGAAGTATAAATGGTAAGCTGGCAGCATTAGGATTTACATTCACCTGTGCAAATACGTACAGGCTGTCATTAGGCTCCAGTTCCAGGTTGTTGAATTGTGTACCGGGAGTACCGTCCACATTTATTTTATATACGGAGGCAGCACCACCCATCAGCCGGATGGAAGATAGCCGCAGCTTCTGGTTATTGTCATTGATAATGGTAAAAGACCGGTAAGTAGAACCGGCACTTACAAAAACTGTATCATACTTTAAGGTGTCGGCAGAAATAGTAACCCTCGCATCGGCAGAAGTAATGAATGAATCTTTCCTGCAGGAAAAGAAAACGAAGAGCAAGGATATGATAAGTATTCCGGGTAGCTTCATTCTGTCAAAAGTAAAGCTAAGAGTTGAAAGAGAAAAGGAGAAAAACTAAGTACCCGGAAGTTCAGACTGGTTTAAAGAGAATAACGCAGCGGAAGTACGTTTACAATAACTCCTTACCTGCTTCACTCCTTTAACCTCTTCACCTAACGGGAGGCCATACAAAGCGTAGCAATACTCAATTGTACATTTTCAGCCTGCAACAATTCATTTCCACAAGCTTCTAATGTGGCACCGGTGGTCACCACATCATCTACAAGTAAAATATGTTTGTTGCAAATAGGCTCCGGGTGAGAAAGTATAAACTTTCCTTCTATATTTTTCCATCTTTCGATCCTGCCTTTCTTCGTTTGTGTTTCTGTATGCTGTGGCCGGGTGATCGCTTTATCCAGCACCCGAACATTCATCACTTCTGCCATTCCTTCACATAAAACCGTAGCCTGGTTGTATCCTCTTTTTCTTTCCCTGGCAGGAAATAAAGGAAGTGGAACAAGGGCATCCACTTCAAAGCGGCCAGATCTCAGTAGTTGTTCGCCCATCATTCGCCCCAATTGCAGCCCGAGGTCTTTATTGGTTTTGTATTTAAACTGGTGCATCAGGTGTTGCATCAATGATTCTTTGGTAAAATAGAATTGTGCTGTGGCGCCAATGAGTGGCAGCCGCCCCCAGAAGGTCTTTTCTACAGGATTGCCGGGATGTATCTCAAAATTGGTTTCCGGCATGGCTTCTATGCAGCGCATGCACAGTACATTTTTCTCATTCAGAATATCATTGCCGCAGCCGGTACATATATGGGGGAATAGCAGGTGCAGTACGGAGTCTTTTATTTCTTTTAAAAGGATCATAGGGGTATAGATGATAGATGACAGAGTATAGATGATAATTCTTTCGGATCGATAGTGCCTTTACTGTTCCTTCATATTTTTTTTGTTTAAGCTCTGTTTGAAAAATTAAAGTGATCCGGGAATGAAGAACTATCATCTGTCATCTATCCGTTATCATCTAAAACAGGTATTTATAAACCTCCTCCACTCTTCCCATCAGCACTACTTCAATATTAAACTTTTGTTTACTCAAACCTTTCTGGCTGTATTTGGAAACAATGATCTTCTCGAAGCCAAGCTTTTCTGCTTCCGCTATCCGTTGGTCGATACGGTTCACAGCCCTTATCTCTCCGCTTAAGCCTACTTCTCCGGCAAAACAAATTTGCTGTGGCAATGGCACATCTTCATAGGAAGAAAGCAAAGCACAAAGTACTGCAAGGTCGATGGACGGGTCTTCTACTTTTATTCCACCGGCTATATTTAAGAACACATCTTTCATTCCAAAATGAAAGCCGCCTCTTTTTTCCAGTACAGCCAGAAGCAGCTGTAAACGGCGCAGATCAAACCCGCTGACGGTCCGCTGCGGTGTTCCATAAACTGATTGGGTGACCAATGCCTGTACTTCTATCAGCAATGGACGCATACCTTCAATAGTAGCAGCAATAGCAATACCACTTAGCTGATCTTCTTTTTGGGTGATCAATATTTCACTTGGATTCAGCACGCCTCTCATTCCTTCGTCTGTCATTTCATAGATACCCAATTCGGCAGTACTGCCAAAACGATTCTTCAGGGTTCTTAAGATCCTGTACGCATAATGACGGTCTCCTTCAAACTGCAAAACCGTGTCCACCATATGTTCCAGGATCTTTGGCCCGGCAATACTTCCGTCTTTGGTTATATGGCCGATCAGGAATACGGGTGTATTTGTTTCTTTGGCAAAGCGTTGAAATTCGGCAGCACACTCCCTTATTTGAGACACACTGCCTGGTGAGGAATCAATGAAACTGGTTTGCAGTGTTTGAATGGAATCAACAATTACTAATTGAGGTTTCAGTTTTTTTATTTCCTGGAAAATGGTTTGTGTGGACGTTTCAGTAAGCAGGTAGAAGTTATCATTTTTCATTCCAAGCCGGTCTGCCCGCATTTTTATTTGCTGCTCACTTTCTTCACCACTGATATAAAGTACAGAAATGTCTTTTAGCCATAAGCCATTTTGCAGAAACAAGGTTGACTTGCCAATTCCTGGCTCACCTGCTACCAATACCAAACTTCCGGGAACGATACCACCACCCAATACCCGGTTGAGCTCAGCATCAGCTGTAGGCAATCTTCTTTCTTCGGTGTTTTTTATATCATTTAAAGAAATGGTTTTATTAGTTCTTTTTTCTTCATTATAATCTTTCCACGCATTATTGGTTTTAGAAGTATCTTTTTGCACCAGTTCTTCCACAAACGTATTCCATTGATTGCAGGAGGGGCATTGACCCACCCATTTCACACTTTCATATCCGCAATGCTGACAAAAAAAAGAGGTCTTTACTTTACTCATGCACTAAAATTAAATGATTGAGTTGTGTTTCATGAATTGTTTAAACATTAATAGCCTGCAGCAAATAAATAATGCCGGATTTTTTATACAAAAAGAAGATTGGAAGGAAGGTTGAATTGAAAAGCCGGAGCAGCGGTTCCTTAAAAGTAAAAAGGGTCAATCTTACGATTGACCCCCTTACTTACCTGT
>JBEBIF010000321.1:0-4243 GCA_040080515.1 Chitinophagaceae bacterium
TCGCATCTGTATTTCCCCTTTTCTCTGTTTACTCTGAGCGAGGTGTATTCTTATCGCCCGGAGAGAAAAGAGAGAAAGAGAATGCTTCGCATCTGTATTCCTCTTTTCTTCTGTTTACTCTGAGCGAGGCATTATATTTTATTTTGCATAGTTATTAAAAAGCCGGGTAATCCCGTTTTTCAATAACTCTTCGTTGAAATTTATCAAAAGCCCAACCTCTAAGTTGGCCAATCTTAGATGATTAAGTACTTTTTTCTTAAAAAAGGGAGTTACTGCTTCAACTGACTTTAGCTCAACAATCACTGTTTCCTCAATCAGCAGGTCTATCCTGAAAGCTTGCTCCATTTTAAGGTCGTCATATACTACAGGAAGTGGTACTTGTCTTTGAGAAAGAAGCCCTCTTTTTGTTAGCTCATAATGGAGAACTTCTTCATAGACAGATTCAAGTAAGCCGGGTCCAAGTATTTTATGGATCTTAATAGAGGCATCGATTATCTCGCCTGTTATCTCATTTATTTCCATAGGGATTATATTTTCAAAACATAAAAAAGAGAATGAGATACAATAAAGGATGAATTCTCTTTCTCTCTTTTACCTCTGTGCGAGGTGTATTCCTCATTTTTTCACCGCCACCAGCCCCGCAAAATTATACCACTTGAAAAACACTTCACAATGATTGAAGCCTTTGTCACGCAGCAGTGTAATATTCTCGCTTAACTTATAAGGCACCAGCACATTCTCGAGGGCTTCTCTTTTTTGAGAGATCTCCATTTCGCTGTAGTTGTTGCGGCGCTTATAGTTGTAGTAATAATTAATGAAGTCGCGGTTGAAATTGCTTTCTTCTGCCAGTATCTTTTCCACGAGTATTAAAACGCCGCCGGGGTTTAACCCGTCATATATATCTTTTAATAAACGTTCCCGGTATATGGGCCGTACAAACTGAAGGGTAAGGCACAATACCACAACAGAGGCGTTTTCAATCTTAACTCCTTGGCCGAGGTCGTAGCAACGCAATTCATACCGACGGGAAAACCCCAGTTCCATCAGCTTGGATTTGCATTTATCCAGCATCTCCTGCGAATCATCGATTCCGATAAAACGAATGTTCTGGTTCACCATGGTATCCATACCGATCATTGTGGTGCCGGTAGAGCAGCCCAGGTCATACACATCTGCTCCTTCCTTTGCATGGTCAGCTGCCAGCTCTGCCATCATCCGTTGTATTTCCCCATAAAATGGACCGGACCTGTTCACCATGTCGTCAAACACTTTGGCCACATTGGCGCCAAATTTAAAATCACTGGCTTTGTCTATTTCGTCCCGGAAAACTTCATCTTTGCCCATACGCTTAATTGATACTTGCAAAGTAAAGGAATTTGGAGTGTAGCGAACCAAACAACCACCAGTAACGTATTATTTAGATGAAAAAAATCTATCACCTCGGCAACTGCACCACCTGCCAGGCCATTATTAAAGAAACGGCAATCGACCGTAAGGGATTCCAGATGCAGGATATCAAATTTGAAAAGATCACACCGGCACAACTGGAAGAAATGAAGAAAATGGCCGGAAGTTATGAAGCCCTGTTCAGCCGAAGGGCATTAAAATACAAGGAGCTGGGGCTAAAAGATAAAAAACTGGAGGAAAAGGATTACCGGGATTTTATATTGCAGGAGTACACATTTCTGAAGCGTCCCGTAGTCATTATGAATGAGAAGATATTTATCGGCAGTGAAAAGAAAAACGTTGCAGCCTTGAAAGGCGCTTTAAAATAGAAATGTTAAAGCATTCTTTATACTTATGGACTGTCTCCCTGCAGACAAAAGCAGCACCGGCAGCGCAATATTTTGCAGCCGGTTCAAAAACCGGGCAAGAATAGATTTCGTTAGTATAACAAGTAAATAATTAAATCATGAAACAGTTCATTTTTTCAGCATTGATCATTACTGCATTATTGCAGACCAGTTGTGGCATGGGCCAAACAGGAAACGCCTCCACTAAATATAAGGACCCTCCTGAGGCCACCCACAATACCGTTTACCCAATAAAATTTACAGACGCCCAATGGAAAGAACGGCTGACGCCGGAGCAGTATAACATTCTGCGCCAGGAAGGAACCGAACGGGCAGGTACGGGCAAGTATGATAAGTTTTATCAGAAAGGAACATATTATTCTGCTGCATCACTGCAGCCCGTGTTTAGTTCAGAAACAAAATTTAATTCAGGTACCGGCTGGCCCAGTTTTTATGCTCCCATTACTTCAGATGCGGTGCGGCTGGTAAAAGATGAAAGCTATGGAATGGTACGCTGGGCAGTGGTGGATAGTAAAAGCGGCTCCCATTTAGGTCATGTTTTTGATGATGGGCCAGAGCCAACCGGAAAGCGTTATTGCATCAACTCACTGGCATTGATATTTGTTCCCGAAGGCGGCAAAGCACCGACAAGCTCCAAACCACAATGAACCAGAAAATAAAATTGTAAGAAGAAGCCCGTTATGCAATGACGGGTTTTTTTTCGTTTTTAAGAACATGCCACGCAATAAGCAGGCTAAGTAGCATAAAGATACCGCCCAATAAAAAAGATACACCGGGAAAAAGGAATGGCGCTTTTTTACTGGTAAAATAAGTAAACAAGTTATTCATCATCAGGGGGCCGATGATAGTGGTGAGGCTCATCAGGCTGGTCAATGCGCCTTGCAATTCTCCCTGCTGTGAAGGAGGCACATGTTGCGAGAGGGTGGCCTGTAAAGAAGGCCCTGCAATACCACCGAGGCAGTACGGCACCAGGAATGCAAACATCATCCATCCTTGTGCGGCAAATGCAAACAATACCAGCCCGGCCGTATATAAAAACAAACCAAGATAAATGCTTCTGTTATTTCCCAATTTGGGTGTGATGACCCTTGTTAATCCTGCTTGTACGGCACCTACTAATAATCCCACTACTGCCAGCGAAATTCCCACCATTCCCTCTGTCCATTGAAACCGGTAGATAGTAAAAAAATTCCAGTTGCCCTGCACGGCTTGTGCAGCCAGGTATATTAGAAAGAAAGAGAAAGCTAATCCGCCAATACCCGGCGTATTTTTTAAGAATTTTAATGAACCAAAAGGATTGGCCCTTCTCCATTCAAACGGACGGCGGTTTTCTTTACTTAAGGATTCCGGCAAAACAAAGTAACCGTACAATGTATTAAGTAAACAAAGCAATGCAGCGGCATAAAAAGGAGCTCTGACACCCAATCCGGCGAGGGCGCCGCCTAATGCGGGACCAATGACAAAGCCCAGCCCGAATGCGGCACCGATCAGTCCAAAATTCTTTGCCCTGGTTTCTGGAGTACTTACATCGGCGATATAAGCTGTTGCTGTTGTAAAACTGGCGCCGGTGATACCAGCGATGACACGGCCCACAAATAACCATTCATAACCCGGGGCCAATGCCAAAAAAAGATAATCAATACCAAAGCCCAGCAAAGAGAACAATAATACAGGCCTGCGGCCATACCGGTCGCTCAGGTTGCCAATAACAGGGGCAAATAAGAATTGAGTGATAGCATAAGCGGAGATCAGCCAGGCGCCATAAGAACTGGCCTCATTTATTGATATGCCTTTTAAAGAAGAGATCAGTTTGGGCATCACGGGAATGATAAGCCCCCAGCCCATCACATCTATTAAAAGAGTGATGAATATAAAACCAACTGCTGCTTTGCGGGGTGCGGCCATAGCGGATGCGAATGTTGAATTGCAAAGTTGTAGGATTTTTGCATTCGCTAAGAAAAATTATACAGGGGTATAAAAACGACAAAGACCGCTTATTAAAACGGTCTTTGCTTGCCTCATAAAAGAAACAGGAATTATTTCAATGTTCTCATATAATTAACCACGGCCCAGATATCATTAGCATCTGGTATCTTGGTTTTATAAGAGGGCATATCTTTTCTTCCTTGGTATGTTTTGTAAAACAAGGAACCATCTGTTTGTGCATGGAAAGATGCTTTAGTAAAATCGCCGCATTCAGTATCTAACTGGGATGCTTTAGGTCCGTCACCTTTTCCTTTTGTCCCATGACAGGACTTGCAATGCTGGTTGTAAAGGGTCTTGCCTGTAGCGATTGATTCGGCATTGCCTTTAAGCGGATTTACCTTGTTTTTATATGCATCAGGAACAGGCCAGGGATCCTGTACGGTGTTTTTTGGTACAAAAGCCAGGAAGCCAACAGCAAAGAGGCATGACATCAGTACGGTTAC
>JBEBIF010000322.1:0-4238 GCA_040080515.1 Chitinophagaceae bacterium
ATATGCTTTCTTACATGCCGGCGGTTTTATAGTGGAAAAAGAATTGAAGGCCGGGGAGATATTAAAAATAGATACTGGTTGCGTGGTGGCCTACACACCCACCACACAGTTTGATATAGAATTTGTAAAAGGAATAAAGAATTTCATGTTTGGAGGAGAAGGATTGTTCTTTGCCAAAATGCAGGGCCCCGGCAAAGTATGGATACAATCATTGCCCATCAGCCGGCTGGCCGGAAGGATAGTGGCTTACGGAACGTATAAACGTAAAGAAGAAGGAAGTGTGCTCGGCGGATTGGGAAATTTATTTGATGGAAGAGAATAATTGATCAGGGTTTTCAGCCTGCTAAAGGCTGAAAACCCTGGTGTTTATCACATACTTTGTTTAGTCAGCCAGCTTCTTTTTCACTCCCGGGTATTCACTCGCCAGTACAAACTCATACCCTGTATTATTTTTTAATTCCTGCAGAAAGGCATGCAGTTTTTGAACGTCTTCCACCTTTTGAAAGGCCTGGTCATGTGCCAGTAGCACCAGGTGTCCCGGTGTTTTAGTGGTTTCCGCATCAAGCAGGTTTTGAATACGACGAAGCAGGATACTGGTAGCGGTATCAGGTGCCATTGTTTTGTGGTCAAAACTCCATTCAATATCCCAGCCCATAACAGCAAAACCGGCCTTATGAACAGAATCAATAGCCGCCCTGCTTTGGTTGATATCCGTCACGTTAATGGAATCAATACGCCAGGCATTTCGTCCAGGCATACGGGCCACGTTATTGGTAAATTGTAACTGCTCCTGGCTTTTCTCAAAATCATTCACCACACCTTCCGGGTCCTCGTAAAATTTGGTGTAACGGTTACCGGCATGAGTGTAGCTATGATTGCAAAGTGCAATAGCAGTATCTTCTTTCAGTTGTTCCCAGGTCGCTGTTTGCTGCGGACTGTCAAACACATGTTTACCTACAATGAAAAAACTAACCGGGATGTTTTCTTCTTTTACCACTTGCAGCACATTCAGGGTGCCGCGGTTGGGCCCGTCATCAAAAGTGATATAGATCTTCTTTTTTGGGGTCACCTTTTTTAAAACAGCCGCTGTTATCGTTTTTATTTGCTCAACGATGGCTGATCGGTCAATTACCGGGGCAATGACTGCTTCCTTTTTCGACTGGTTACAACCAGTTAAAAAGAAGGTGGCGAGGATAAAGAAGAGGGATTTACTAAAAAGGGAGGTGGTGGCTTCGGGCTCGCCTTCTTCGGCGATGATGGTGGGTTGCATATGTGCGGATGGTTTTAAAGATCCGGCAATGAAAGTATAACGCAATATGCGAAGCCCATAATCCCGGGTGGTTAAAGAAAATCCAAAATGCAGCAGCAAATAGTGAACGACAAACGAAGATTACTGGCTTTCGACTATTGACTACCGACTCTTGACTCTCGACTTTTGACTCTCGACTCCACACTTGCCATCCCCCACTCGCCACTACATCTTCTTCAACAATATCTTCTTCTGCGTAAAGTTAAACGCCGCATCCAGCATCTCCACCAGCTTGCTCCAGTTCTCTTTTTTAACCGTCATCTGTTTGTAGATCTTCTTCGTCAGGATGCTCAGGGTGTTACCATCTACCGATGCCTGTACTGCAAAAGTGCCGGCCTCATTCTCAAGGGTCATGTTCAGGTTTTGAATACCCACTACTTTATATCCTGCAGGGATAGTAAAATTGATAACATTCCGGTAGCTGCGGGGAAAACCCATATAGGCATCCACTTCTCTTTTTCTGTCATCCTGCGATATGTACAGTTGATCACCGATAAGTGCCGGAACCGATACCAGGAGATGCTCACCTGCCACCTTAACCATATCACCCAATTCAAACTTACTGGTGTAATTGAGTTCCTGTTTCCGCCAGGTGCGTCCGTCCGAATTGAGGGTAAACTCGGTATAGGCCGTCACATTATCATAATCCTCCTCCATGGCCTTTTTCATATACTCCAGTTTGCGGGTTTTATCTTCCTTCTTCCGCTCCCGCAGTTTATCCTCATAGCTTTCCAGCATGGTACCTTTCATGCTTCCCCGTACATCATCCTCGCCGCCATAGCTTCTGTGATCATCGTCAAAGGCAGTGGTATATATAAGTCCCTGGGTATTGTAAAACTGTTTGCTGAGCCCCGTTACAGCTGCCTGGTTGGTTACGATCATATTGCGGGTAGCCGTATCCACTAAGGCAGTAATGGTGTTGGTCAGTACATTCTCTTCCGGTTTGCTTGCAGGTAAAGTGATGGGAGTGGCAGTTGGATTTTTCCCTAATGAAATGATATAAGCCGGTGTGTTCAGAAACTCTTCTTTAAAATCATACGGATTAGAAAAGATCGTGGCATTAAATACATATTTGTCTTTCACCTTTACCATCCATTCCGGTTCATTACGGAAGATGATATTTTCCGGCCGGGTAATATTCGCCGGAGTGGTAACTATCAGTTCATAAGGGATCTTCTTTAATTCAAGACATTGGGTCAAACAGGAAGCAAACAGCTCACTGGAAAAACCATTGCCCCGGTAAAAAGACATATGACGGAGGATGTAATATGTTTTGTAGATAAAATCTTCATCCCGCAGATCAGCATAACCTATTTGTTTCAGGTAGGATTTAGCCATAGTATAATAGAAAGAGCCATCCAGCTTATTATACAGGTTGTTCATTTTTTTCGCCAGTTCCTCCGGACTGATGTTTTGTTTCAGTTCGCCCCTGTCGCCGATAAAAAGATCAGAACGGTTCTCACTTCGGGAGAATACAATTTGGAATTTCAGCATTGGCAATTCCACTAAGCGGTTCACCCAGCGGGTATCGCTCAGTTTCTCCCGGTTACGGTCCTCCCAGGCATACTCTGCGCTGGTGTTACCGGTTTCTTTAAAGGCAGGGGCCCCCATAGTGGATTTGGAATTGACAAAGGAATTGTTGTCCGTATCAATTTCAAACTTCTGGCTGATAACGGGATATTCCCGGGTGCAAACAAAATAAATGGGGTCAAATTCGATATAGCTCATCTTCTTCACCGTATTATCATCGTAGAAGATGGTGCCGTAATCAATGATATCACCCGGATCAAGATCAGGCACCGCTATTTTGTAATAGATAGCACGGCTTTTACTTTTATCGTAATAGGTACTCACCTTTCCTATATACGGAGCAAATGTATTGGGCACATCAGAAGGGTCTTCTACATACACCGCATTGCGCAGCGAAACATCCTGTACGGTACCATTTGATTTGATGATTCTGATCCCTGCACCGTCGTTGGAAGAGCCGATACGGAAATAAACAGAGGAATAAGAATTCACCGCATCCCGGTCGATCAGTTTAATACGACGGCGGGTAATTTCATACACGGCCAGTTTATTCGCATCCTTATCAAAAGCAAACTTTGTTTTCTGTGCAATGATCACCCCGCTTTCTTCTTTCCACTTTTCCGGAATGGCACTGGTACTAAAATCCGCATCGCCATCCTCCCATACCAACTTCATGTTTTTAGCAATGGATTCCAGCTTGGAAGGGGAGAAGGTGTCGTCATCGTCTTGTGCAGCTGCGCAGAAGCATACAAAAGAATAAGTAAGTAGCAGTATTAATTTCTTCATGCTATTTTTTTTGTCCCACAAAGACACAAAGGCCACTAAGGCTTTTCTTTGTGTACTTAGCGTCTTTGTGGGAATTTTTTAAGACCACTAAGAAAACCACGTTGTGTTTTTTTCTGTTCCATAAAGATCACTAAGTTTTTTTTGTGTACTTAGTGGCTTTGTGGGAAACTATCCAGGCTCTATTAAAGCTGTCCATTAATCTTCCTGTGAATACCTTCTTTTATCAGATTCACATTGAAATTCACCAGTAATCCCAGTTTGATTCCGGTTAGCCGCATATAATTCAGTATTATCTTATGATGTATCTTATCCAACTGCTCCACTGACTTTAGCTCAACCAATAACTTATCGCACATAATAATATCAGATCTGAACGCTACATCTAAAATGGCGCTTTCATATCTTACAGCAATGTCTTCTTGCCTGGTGTACGGTATTTCTCTCCTGTCGAGTTCGTACGCAAATGCTGATTCGTAAACACTTTCCAGGAGTCCTGGTCCAAGAACTGTATGGATTTTATAGGATATGTCAACTGCTATCGTCGCCAACTCATTTTCATTCATAAATTATATATTTAATTAAAAAACCTTTGTGTACTTAGCGTCTTTGTGGG
>JBEBIF010000323.1:0-4231 GCA_040080515.1 Chitinophagaceae bacterium
GTAATACACTACTTCTCCACCAGGAGCTGGTCCCAGAGCTGATTGGAAAACAATGGGACCGGAAGGAGTTCTGTAAGGAGCAAAATAACCGGCATCGTATAATGCAGTATTTTTTCTGAAGTTTTCGGTAGTTCTCCAGGCTTGTCCTTTACCAATTCCATACATGTACTCCAAACGCATGGAGAAGATGTAACCGAATGATTTTCTTACATGTGCACCAAAACCGGGTGAAAGGAATTTTGCAGGTAAATCACCACTTACCTGGAATGCGCCAACTTTAATACCGATTTCCCACTGGTTGCGGGGCTTCGCAGGGAAGTTATACGTTCCATTCAAAAATTCAGAATGCTGCGGCATTCGCTTATTTGTGATCAGTGAAGAGTCTTTTACGTCATAACTGGCCCCTACTCTCTGAGAGTACCCGTAAGACGCTACCAGACAGAATAAGCCTGCCAGTAAAATGTACTTTTTGCTTGCCATAACTAAGGATTAAGATTTGTGAACAATGTCCTAAATAATACGCAAAATTAGAAATTGAGGGTTAATTACCAAATTTTTATATGATTATTTACCCCGTTTGCCTATTATTTTTCAATTACTTAGTCAATTTTTGGGTCTATTTTGTTGCACCAGATGGCAATTATTTTTTTGCCCGTAAATTGCCCTTTTTAAAAAAATGCAGCTACCTACTCACCTGATAAGCGCTGAACTCCAAATTTTTGAATCCCGTTTTAAGGAGGCTATGAGGGGAGAAGCACCCGTATTGAAGCATATTTTACGCTATATCGTAAAAAGAAAAGGCAAGCAATTGAGGCCCATGTTTGTGTTACTATCTGCCAAATTGTGCGGTGAAATTAACGACTCTGCCTACCGGGCAGCCTCACTGGTAGAATTGTTGCATACTGCCACCCTGGTGCATGATGATGTGGTGGATGATTCACTGGAAAGAAGGGGCTTTTTCTCCACTTTTGCTCTCTGGAAGGCCAAGGCCAATGTACTGATCGGTGATTATCTGCTCGCAAAAGGCCTGTTACTTTCACTGGACCATAACGATTACCAGGTACTCCACATCCTTTCTGATGCCGTCCGGAAAATGAGTGAAGGGGAACTGCTGCAAATGCAAAAAGCCCGTAGCCTGAACCTGAGTGAGGACATTTATTACGAGATCATTAAAAACAAAACCGCTTCCTTACTCGCTTCTGCCTGCGCTGCCGGTGCCTGGAGCACCAGCAATGATGCCGCCATCACCGAAAGAATGCGGCTTTTTGGTGAAAAAACGGGCATGGCCTTCCAGATAAAAGATGACCTGTTTGACTATGCAAGTGAAAATGTAGGTAAGCCTACCGGTAATGATATCAAAGAAAAAAAACTCACACTTCCTCTTATCTATACACTTAATAACACTGACGCTTCCACCCGGCGAAAAATAATTTACATTGTAAAAAACAACAACAACGATAAGGAAAAAGTGAAGTGGGTGATCGATCAGACCATTGCAGCAGGCGGCATTGCATATGCCACCAAAAAAATGAATGCTTATAAGGAAGAAGCACTGGCCATTTTAAGAGAATTTCCTGAAAGTCCTGTCCGGCAAGGATTAGAGGACATGGTGTTGTTTGTAACAGACCGTAAATACTGAGCACGGATTTGCAAATTAGAAAAGATTAATTGGATTTATTGATCTAAACCCATGAGGCATTTATGCAGAAGAGATGGAACATACTGACCGCTGATACAGAAAAAGTAAAAACGCTGCAGGATGCACTAAAAGTTCATCCCATTCTTTGTAAGATCTTAGTACAACGTGGCATTGAAACATTTGAGGAGGCAAAGCAATTCTTCCGGCCACAACTAACAGAGCTGCACAGCCCCTGGCTGATGAAAGATATGGAAAAAGCAGTGGACCGGATCATTACTGCAGTCAATGAAAATGAAAAGGTCCTTGTTTTTGGTGATTATGATGTGGATGGTACCACCGCTGTTGCCTGTATGTACCAATTTCTGAAAAAAATTCACTCCCATCTTGATTTTTATATCCCGCACCGCTACCGGGAAGGCTATGGTATAAGCAAAGCAGGTATTGATTTCGCAAAAGAAAATGGGTTTACACTGATCATTTCCTTAGACTGTGGCATAAAATCGGCCGACCTGATCGCCTATGCCAAAGAACTGGGCATTGAATTCATTGTATGCGACCACCATTTGCCCGATGACATATTACCTCCCGCTGTTGCCATTCTTAATCCTAAACAAAAAGATTGTACCTATCCATACAAAGAACTCTGCGGATGCGGAGTGGGGTTCAAACTGATCACTGCCCTGACGGAAAAAATGAACCTGCCCGCCGAAACCCCTTTTGAATACCTGGACCTGCTTGCCACCGCCATTGCTGCAGACATTGTACCCATGACAGGTGAGAACCGGGCAATGGCTTTTCATGGTTTACTAAAAGCGAATAAAAATCCCAACTATGGAATAAAAGCGCTGGCAAAACTGAGTGCCCTTACTAAAGAATTGCATATCACCAACCTGGTGTTTATGATCGCACCAAGAGTGAATGCTGCCGGCAGAATGGATGATGCCCGAAAGGCAGTGCAAATGTTTGTGGCCGGATCTGAAGAGGAAGCCATGCAATATGCCGAACTGCTTCATAATGATAATACCGACCGGAAAGAAGCGGATAAAACCATCACAGAAGAAGCACTGGCTTTAATTGAAGAGCATACCGGCTGGAAAAACAGGAAGTCCACCGTTGTTTTTAAACCACACTGGCATAAAGGTGTGGTGGGCATTGTAGCATCAAGGATCATTGAGCATTATTACCGGCCCACTGTTGTATTGACACAATCTGGTGATTATGCTGCGGGGAGTGCCCGGAGCGTACCCGGATTTAACCTGTACGAAGCGATCCATGCCTGCAAAGAGCACCTGCTGGGTTATGGTGGTCATTTTGCTGCTGCAGGAATGACACTGGAACTGGAACAGGTGGATGCCTTCAGAGAAAAATTTGAACAGGTGGTGGCTGCCACTATTACTCCTGAATTACTTATTCCTGAAATTGTGATTGATGCTGAGGTCTCATTGAAAGACATCAAACAATCCTTTTATGATATTCTTTGCCAGATGGAACCGTTTGGCCCGGAAAATATTCGCCCCGTTTTTTTACTGCGCAACCTGGAAGATACCGGCTGGACAAAAATTGTAAAGGAAGATCATATCCGCTTTTCATTGAGGCAGGATACGGTTACTATCACCGGTATTGGTTTTGGTATGGCAGAAAAGTTCTCCTTGTTCCAACAGAAAAAACCAGTAGATGTGGTTTGCACGATAGATGAAAATGAGTGGAATGAACAAAGGTCGCTGCAGTTAAGAGTGATCGATTTCAGGCTGGGGTGAGGAATACATTTTGCAAAGAGGGTAAAGAAGAAAAAGAGGCAAAGAGAATACATTAAATTATCAACGAACCATTTCTCTTTCTCTCTTTTTACTCAGGGCGATGTTTTCGAAATACACCCCGCACAGAGAATAAAGAGAGAAAGAGGACTACAAAAAAAGAACACCCCTTTTCCGGAGTGTTCTTTTAAAAAATACTATTCGAATCCGCTGTTTAGTTCCAGCTGATATTTACATCATCAATAGCAGTGGAAGGCCTGTTTCCTGAACCTGTAGTGGCAGCCAGTGTTACGATACGGATCCATACATTCTGCGACTGGTTATTTAATGCTGCACCAAAATTTATCGTTACCGGTGTGCTTGAAAAAATGGGACCGGTGGTCAGCACTGCCGGAGCTGTGGTAACAGCAGTAAAGCTGCCGGGACTGGCACCAATACCATACTCCACCACCCATGTGGTTGTTCTGCCAACCGAGTTATCCAATGATTGTAAAAGGAAGGATAACTGGAAGTTTGTTTTTCCAGTGGTGTTATCCAGTTTTAAAACAAACGCAGCACCGGGGTCATACCCAGTTGCTGATGTCTGACGCATTCCCATGGCCCTGTTAGTAGAACCATTCTGCGCTGTAGCATCACTTGTAGCTACTAAACCAGTAGCAGATGCAAAATTCTTTAAGCCTGCACTCACATTATTCCACAACGTTTGGCTGGAAAGTCCTGGTGCAAACGGAGGCATATCACCGGTACCTATTGAACTGGCTGAAGAACCGATCTTGGCAAAGAACCCGGTTGGAAGGCCGGCAGATATGCTGTTGAAATTTTGTGTGTAGGGTGAAGT